>DASZQY010000117.1:0-26369 GCA_035549395.1 Bauldia sp. | reverse complement strand
GGCGAAGCCCGGGTAGTTCTCCACGTCGGTGGTCGTGGTCAGCTGCCCGCCGACCGTCAGCCCGGCGATGAGCACCGGCTCCAGCATGGCGCGGGCCGCATAGATCGCCGCCGTATACCCCGCCGGACCAGAGCCAATGATCATCGCCTTCGCGTGCAGCCTGCTGGTATCAGCCAATGTCGCGCCCCCATGCGTGGATCAGCGTTTCGGCGACCGCCGCGAGTTCGCGGTCGATCGGTGCAAGCGTGCGGAGCGGCGCCGCTTCCGGCGGCCGCCAGGTGAGACAGGCTCGCGCTTCCGCGCTCGACACGCCGTCGGCCACGGCGTCGAGCGTCAGTTCGCCACGATCGAAGCTGAAGCGCGCGTGCGACGTGATCAACGCGGTCGGACCTTGGCGCCCGGAAAGCCGAGGAGCGCGCGTGCCCGGGCTGGTGACGTAGTCGACCCGCTCGACAAATCGCCGCTTGTCCTGCGGCATGATGATGAGCACTTCCCGCGCAAGCAGGGCGATATCGTGCGCGCCCCCGGATCCGACGAGGCGCAAGTCAGGCCGTCCCGACCGGTGCAGCGCCGTGCTGTTCAGATTACCCTCGCGGTCGACCTGCGCAGCGGAAAGCAGACCGCGATCGATCCTGCCCTGCTGGAGCAGGGCGAAGACTGAAAGGCATGATCCGATCATGGCCGTGTTGGCCACGACGGCCGGGCTGCCGGTCGACAACGGCGGCTTCGGCGGGTCGGCGTCTATCGCTCCCGATTCGTAGATGAGAACCGCATTCGGCGCGTGCGTCCGCTTTGCCGCCATGGCGGCCAGGGAGGGCACGCCGATGCCAACGAAGCAGACCTCGTGATCGCGGATCTCGCGCGCCGCCAATGCGACGAGCCGCACCGTGTCGGTCTGCTCGCTCATTGCCTCACGGCCGCCGCTTCGGCCACCAGCGCATCGAGCCGCTTCTTGTCGATCGCGGCGATATAGTCCGCGTAGTCGGCGCGACCGATCACCTCGGCCGCGATCCAGCGTTCGAGTGCCGCGGCGTCGCGCGAAAGAGAATCCCACTCGGCGTAGGCTTCGTCGTCGCGGCCGTAGTGGCGGTCGACGTAGGAGGGATACGCACCGAAGCGCACTTTGCTCACCGCGGCGATGCGAAAGGCGGGAAGGACCGTCCTGTCGGGGGCGGCGCGGATCGCGGCGGGCGCAACGATCTCTTCGACGGTTGCAATGATTCGCCGGCTGGCGAGCGCGCCCTCCAGGGTGTCGCCTGGCAGGCCGAAAAGCTGGACGTTGCCGGCGGCGTCGGCACGCTGGGCATGAATGATCGCCACGTCGGGCGCCAGCATCGGAATCGCGGAAAGGTCCCGGCCGGTATAGGGGCAGACCACCTTGCGGACGTTCACGGCCGCCGGAATGTCTCCGGCGCTCAGAATATCGGCCGGCAGGAAGGGCACGCCGAGGACGGCCGCGTGAAAGCGCAGGACCATCGCGAAGTTCGTCCAGTCTTCCACGGCGACGGTGCCGGCCTCGACGGCGCGGCGAAAGGCATGGGCCAGGCCGAGGCCGGGGTTGCCAACGTACCCGGCAATGATCTTTTCGACGCAGCCCGCCGCGACCAGGAGATCAAACACGATATCCGCGCCCGAGCGGCAGAGAACCAGCCGCCGCCGCCGCTGGCGCACGATCTCGTGCGCCGCCGCGAACGGGATGCACTGCCCGAAACCGCCAATGAAGACCGTGTCGCCGTCGCCGACGTTCTCGGCGATCGCCTCGCGGAGAGAATGAATCTTGCTCATTGTCGCAATCGTTGAAAGGTTTCAAACCATAGGGAGCCGATCGCTTGCGATCAACTGAAAAACCGTGTGCTGGACGCCGGCTAGCTGCGCGCCATGGTGCGCTGCGGGCTCGCCTCGGACCTCGCCGGCTTTCTGCGCGGAGGCGGGGCTATCGAATCGCGGAAAATCACCTCGGCCCGCAGTTCGACGCGGTCGACCTGCTGCGCTTCGTTGCGCATCCGCCGCATCAACAGGTCCCATGCCGTGAAGGCAATGGCGCGCGTTGGCGGCCGGATCGTGGATAGGGTGGGGTCGACCAGGTCCGACCAGTCCGGCTCGTCGATCGAAAGCAGGGAGACGTCGTCCGGGCAGCGTATGCCGAACAGGCGCAGCGCGCGGAATGTCCAGGTAGTCAGCAGGCTGTTGCTGACCACGATCGCCGTCGGGCGGCGCTGGCCCGATTTCAGCTCAGATTCCAGCCGTGAAATAAACGCAGCTTCATCATAGCGGCACTCCAGAATATTGACCGCTACCTGTTTTCCGCTGTCGCGGATCGCGGCCTCGAGGCCGCGCACGCGATCGACCGTGACGGAGAGCAACCGCTGGCGGACGACGAAAAGTATGTGGCGATGGCCAAGCGCAATGAGGCGGCTGACTGCCTCGTGCATGGCGGCATAGTTGTCGAACGTCACCTGGTCGAAGCGCGGATCGGCAGTCGGTCGGTCAATGATGACGAGCGGCGTGCCGCTTTCGGCAATCAGATCGAAGGATCGTTGCGGCGCGACGCTGGGCAGCATCATGATTCCGCCGACGTGATAGCGCAGCATCGATTTGACCCGCTGCAGCTCCTTTTCCGGCTCCTGGCGCGTCAGCACCTGCATTATTTCGAACCCGCGGTCCGACGCGACTTCCTCGAAGGCGTCGACAAGGGCGGCGAAATAGCTGACGGAAGTGAACGGCACACAGAGGCCGATCAGGGGGGAACGCTTCTGGCGCAATCCCTGCGCCAGTTTGTTCTGGGTGTAGGACAGGTCGCTGATCGCCCTGAGCACGAGGCCGCGCTTGGCGTCGCTGACCTTCACCCGTCCGCTGAGAACGTTTGAAACAGTGCCGACCGAGACGGACGCGCGCTTCGCGACGTCGAGCACCGTCGGTGGGCGTCTTTTCAAAATCGCCTCCTCCAAAACCTTGCCGGCAGCCGCGACAGGGTGCGGCGACATAGTCTCAATATTCTTTCCTTTCAGCGGCTTGCGTTGTCAAACGCCGTGTTTCCCGACGTCGACACTTGCGCGCCGCAGCGGTCCGAACTAAGGATGTATTGAAACCATTCAATATGCGCTGGTCGCGCGGTTTCCGGGGCCTTTCGGGCCGACGGCGCGGCCGATCTTATCAAGTGTGGGAAGATCGCCGAATCCGGCGATGACAAGGGATGGCTATGTCCAAGAGCAATGGAAACGGGCGACTGAAGTTCTTCTCTCTGGAGACGGATGCCGATGGCATTACCGTTGTGACATTCAACCGGCCGCCGGTGAATGCCATGTCCTTTGAGGTCTATCCCGAGTTGAAGGTTCTCGCCGACATCATCGAATCCTCGGATGAAAGCCGGGTAGTGATCATCACTTCGCCGCCGGAGGCGCGCGCGTGGTGCGGCGGTGCTGACCTCAACGACTTCCTGCCGCTCGACTTCCAGGCGCGCCTCGACCGCTATCGCCTGGTCGAGGATTGTCTGCCGCGCCTCTACAACCTCAATCGCCCGGTCATCGCGGCGTTGAACATGCACGCGGTTGGCGTCGGATTCGTCATGTCGACGTTCTGCGACATCCGCGTGGCCTCGAACGAGGCCTTCTTTGCCGTTCCCGAAATCGATCGCGGTGTCATGGCGGCAGGCGGCGCCTTCTTTACGCGCCTTAACATGCCCATGGGCAAGGTGCGCGAACTGGTGTTCACCGGGCGCCGCTTTACCGCCGAAGAGTTGCGCGACACCGGCGTGTTCAACTACATCGTGCCGAAAGCCGAGGTGATGCCAAAGTCGCTTGAGATTGCGCGCATCATCGCCAAGAAGAGCCTGCCGGCGCTCAAGTTCAACAAGACGACGATGAACCTTGCGGAGACGATGCCGTGGCAGTCGGCCTACAGCATCACCGTTCCGATCAGCGCGCACATGACCTCGCAGCCCGACTCCAAGGAGGGCATTCGTTCCTTCCTCGAGAAGCGCGAGCCTCGGTACGCCGATACTTGACGGCGCGCTGCTCCGGCAGCAACTCCACCACCTCTCTTCTGCCGCGTGATGAGTCCGGTCATGGCCGACGACGGGATCAAGTCTGTCTTTGCCGACGTGGGCCGGCTCCTCGAGCCGCGCTCGATCGTCGTGATCGGCGCCTCCGACACGGCCGGCAATCTCGGCCTGACCGCGTTGACGTACCTGCGGCGCTTCGGCTTCCCTGGGGCGGTATTTGCGGTCAATCCGGGGCGCGAGAGTGTCGCCGGTGAGCGGTGCTATCCCAGCGTTTCGGCGCTTCCGCAGATACCGGATCTGGCGATCGTCGCCGTCGGCGAATCGCGTGTCGCAGCGGCGGTCCGCGAGAGCGCCGCTGCTGGCGTCCGGGCGGGTATCGTCTGGGCTGGCGGCTTCGCCGAGGCCGGCGCCGAGGGCAGGGCGCGCACCGCTGAGCTGGCCGAGATCTGCCGTGCCTCCGGCTTCGCGCTGCTCGGTCCGAACTGCCTCGGCCTGGTCAACGCCGCCATGCCGGTGACGGCCACGTTCGCGTCATTCCTGCAGGAGACGCCGCAGCTGTTGCCGGGCTCCATCTCGCTTGTCGGGCAAAGCGGCGGCGTCATCTCGTCTTGCGTGGCGTTGGCACAAAGGACGGGCGTTGGCTTCCGTTACCTGGTGAGCACCGGGAACGAAGCTGTGCTGACGACCAGCGACTTCGTTTATGCGTTTGCGCGTGACCCGCAGACCAAGGTCATCGCGGCATATGTTGAGGGGCTGCGCGACGGCGACCGTTTCGTCGCCGCGCTTGCCGCGGCGCGCGCCGCCGGTAAGCCCGTCGTCCTGCTGAAGGGCGGCGCGTCGGAGGCGAGTGCGCGTGCGGCGGCTGCCCACACCGGGGCGCTCGCCGGCGCCGCCCGCGTGTGGGACGCGGTTCTGCGCGAGCAGGCGGTGATCCAGGTCTATTCGATGGAGGAGCTGCTCGATGTCGCGCTTTTCCTGAACAGCATCGATCTGGCCAAGCTGCCGGCGGCGCCGGGCGTGGCGCCGATCACCTTCGGTGGCGGTTTCGGGGTGCTTGCGGCCGATCAGTGTGCCCGGCTCGGCCTCACGACGCCGCCGCTTTCACCGCAGCACGCCGCCGCGCTGAAGCCGCTGGTTCCACCGATTGCCTCGATTGGCAACCCGTTCGATCTCACCCCGATGACGTACGGGCAGCAGGAGTGGATGGACCGCCTGCCGCTGGCGCTCGACGTCATCGCGTCCGACGATGCGATCGGCGCGGTGTTCTTCCAGAACGGCGCCATGAGCCGCCGCGCCGACCAGCTGGTCGAGGCGACCGCGCAGTTCCGCGAGCGCACCGGCAAGACGGTATGCGTCGCCTGGCCGCTTGCGCCCGCCGGCGTGGTCGACCAGATGCGCGCTCGTGGCTTCCATGTCTTCGAGGAATATGCGCGCGCGATCCGCGCGATCGCCGCGGCCGCCAGTTATCGCCGGGCGCGCCAGCGCGTCGCCGCGCGGCCGGCCCCTGCGCATCAGCGGTTCGACTGGCGGCGTGCCACTGGCGATCCCGTCGCCGGCACGGTCATCTCCGAGCACGAATGCCACCGCATCCTTGCCAGCGCCGGGCTGCCGGTGGCCCGTGGACACCTCGCGTTATCGCTGGAAGATGCCCTTGCTGCGGCGCGAGATGTCGGTTTCCCGATGGCCGTGAAGGGGATCACGCCCGAAGCCACGCATAGGGCCAAGGCTGGCCTGCTCGTCCTCGACGTGCGGTCCGAAGCGGCTTTGCGCGACGCATACGCCCTCATGATGAGCCGGGCCGCGGCTGCTGGTTTCACGCTCGACGGCGTCTATCTGCAGAAGATGGCGCCCAAGGGGGTGGAGATTCTGGTTTCCGCGCTTCGCGATCCCACGTTCGGCGTGATGATTTCGGTCGGTGCCGGCGGCGGCATGACGGAGCTGATCGACGACGTCATCCTTGCCAGCGCGCCGGTCGATACGGACCGCGCTGTGGAGCTGCTGCGCTCGCTCCGGCTGGCGCGCGGCCTGGGTGGCGCCTCTTTCGCGCCCATGGCGCGTTTCGTCGCCGATTTTTCTGAGCTCGCCGCGGCGGCGCCCTGGCGCGGCTTCACGCTTGAGGTCAACCCGGTGATGTGGACCGGCGATCAGGTCGTTGCCGTCGATGGCCTGTTGCTGATCGATGAGCCCTGACTAGATTCGATCGACGAAGTTGAGCTTGTGGCCGGTGCGCGGCCACTTCAGCTTCACAAGCCTCCCGGTCGAGGACAGCGTTACGAACAGGGTTCGCATGTCCTCGCCGCCGAAGCTCATGTTGGTCGTGTGCCGGTCGGGCAGGGAGATGAACTCGGCAAAGCCGTCGTACGGCGAAACGGTGGTGATGCCGCCATTCTGCAGCGTCGCGATGCTGAGCCGCCCGTCGGCCTCGGCCTTCACTCCGTCGAAGCGCACGAATCCGCCCGCCCCGTAAACGATCGCGCCGCCGTTCTGCGACGGATACGGATGAATCTCGAGATCGCCGGGGGCGCGAATGCGGTAGCGCCAAAGCCGCGCGGTTTCCGTCTCCACCACGTAAAGCGTCTGCTCGTCGGGAGAAAGCGTCAGCCCGTTCGGCAGCGAGATCGGGTGGATCACCTCCTTGATGAGGCTGCCGTCTGCCTTGCAGTAGTAAACCGAACCGCGGTCGACATCGCGATCGCGAATCTTGCCGTGGTCGGTGAAGTAGAAGCCGCCGTGCGCATCGAAGACGATGTCGTTGGGGCCGAGGAGCTTGCGTCCGTCGCAGCTGTCGTAGACCACCTCGACCTTGCCGGTGGACGGGTTGACGCGTTCGATGCGGCCGCCGGTGTAGTCGTCGGGCTGGCCGTAGGCGCGGATGTGGCCCGGCTGCCGGACCCAGCGAAAGCCGCCGTTGTTGCAGATGTATATCCCGCCGTCCGGTCCGATCGCCGCGCCGTTGGGGCCGCCGCCGACGTGCGCGATGACGTGCTTCTTCCCGTTCGGCAGAATGCGATCGACCAGTCCGTCGGCGATTTCCACCACGATAACCGACCCGTCGGCGAGCGCGATCGGCCCCTCCGGAAACGCGAGGTCTTCGCAGAACAGAACGGGCTCGATCGCGGTGCCGTGGCGGCTCGCGCTGCTTCCTTCCATCGTCCTCGCTCCTCTGCAAAAGGCAAACGTGGCAAGCGTCTCATTCGCGCTTGCGGTCAGGGCCTGACTGCCATAGGATTTGAAACCATTCAATAATCTTTCCGGCACAACCGGGAACTGGGATGGAAATGCGCGTGTCCGGCACATACCAAATCGCTATCGCTTGGTTGCCGTCCTGATGCAGGCGACTGGCGGGCCGCTGCTTTCGGTCGACAACGTGTCGCTCTCGTTCGGCGGCATCGCGGCGTTGAAGAACGTCTCGATGGCGGCCGTCGAAGGCAAGGTGACGGCGATCATCGGGCCGAACGGTGCCGGTAAGACGACCCTGTTCAACGCGATTTCGGGTTTCTACCGGCCGCAAAGCGGCGCGATCACATTTGGCGGGATTGATCTTCTCGGGCGGCCGATGCACGCCCGCTCTGGCTACGGCATCGCGCGCACGTTCCAGAACATAGCCCTGTTCTCGGGCATGACGGTGCTCGAAAACATCAAGCTCGGCAGCCATGCCCGCCTTGCCACCAACGTCTTCAGCGCCAGCATATATCTGGGTTGGGCCGATCGTGAGGAGAGGGCGCTCACCGAGCGCATCGATCGCGACGTCATCGACTTCCTCGATCTCGGCGCCGTCCGCGATCACGCTACCGCCGGCCTGAACTACGGCGTGCAGAAGCGTGTGGAGTTGGCGCGCGCCCTGGCTTTGCAGCCGCGGCTGATGATGCTTGACGAGCCGGTTGCCGGCATGAACCCCGCCGAGAAGCTCGAGATGGCGGGCTATATCCGCCGCTGCGTCGAGGAGCGCGGGATGACCGTGCTGCTCATCGATCACGACATGGAGACCGTGCTCGGAATGTCGCATCACGTCGTGGTGCTCAATTTCGGCAGCGTCCTCGCGGCCGGCGCTCCGGACGACGTGCGCTCCGATCCCGGCGTCATCGCCGCCTACCTCGGAGACGATTGAAGCGCCATGGACGTTCTGTCGCAGTTCGTCGAGTACAGCGTCATCGGGATCGCTTCCGGCGGCATCTACATCCTCGCGGCGCTCGGCTTCGTCGTCGTCTACAAGGCGAGCAACGTCTTCAACTTCGCCCTCGGCGAAATGATGATGATGGGCGCCTATTTCTTCTTCGGCGTCGTCGTCCAGTTGCATTTCGGCACCCTCGTCGGCCTGCCGATCGCCCTGATCGGGTCCGCGGTTCTGGCGATGCTCATCGAGCGTTTTCTTCTGCGCCCGATGCTCGGCCGTCCCGTCATCGTACTGGTGATGATCACGTTCGGTCTCGGCAGCATCCTGCGCGGGCTGGCGGCGATCGTGTGGACCTCCGACGTGCTCACCATCCCCGATTTCCTGCCACGTCAGCCGTTGTTCATCGGCAGCATCCTGGTGCCGGGCAAGCTCGCCTGGGGCTTCATCGTGGCGATGGTCATTTCGCTCTCGTTCATCGCCTACTACCGCTTCTCCCGCGCCGGCATCGCGCTGCGCGCGACTTCCTCCGATCTGACGACGGCCGAAGGCCTCGGCATCGACGCCCGCCGGGCCTTCGCCCAGACGTGGGCGATCAGCGGTGCGCTGTCTGCCACTGCCGGTCTGATTCTGGCGTCGATCAACGGTCTTACGCCCCAGCTCGGCGGCGTCGTCATCGACATCATAGCCGTCGTCTTTCTGGGTGGAATTTCGAGCGTCGGTGGCGTCGTCATCGCCGGCCTGTTCATCGGCTGGCTCGAAACGATCCTCGGCGCCTACCTCGGCGCCAACTGGCAGAGCTTCCTGCCGTTCCTCGTGGTGCTGCTGGTCATGATGTTCCGCCCGCGTGGCTTGTTCGGTGAAAAGCGGATTGAGCGCATCTGATGACAAACGCAGTTCAAACCGGCAGACCGACGCTCTTGCGGACCAAGCGGCAGGGCAGCCTGGCTGCCGCGGCCGGCTGGGTGGTGGTCGCGGTTCTCGTCATCGCGTTCCCGGCCCTGCACAACGTCTATTTTCTCTACCTGGCGACGCTCGTTGCCATCAACGTCATCGGTGCCACCGGCCTCAACCTGACGGTCGGCTACGCCGGCATCCTGTCCATTGGCCATTCCGCCTTCATGGGCGTCGGCGCCTATGTCGGCGCGCTGATGATGCTCTATCTCGGCACGCCGCTACTGCTGAACATCGTGGTCGGCGCGCTCGCTGCCTTCCTCGTCGGGCTGGTTTTCGCCATACCCGCGCTGCGCATCAAGGGCGTCTTCCTCGCGGTCGCCACCCTGGCGGCGCAGTTCATGCTCTATTTCATCTTCCGCCAGTGGGGCGCGGTGACCGGCGGCGATCGCGGGCTGACGCTGCCGGTGACCAACATCTTCGGGCTCGGCGACGTTGGCTTCTACTACTTCACCGTGCTCCTCGCCGCGCTCCTGTGCCTGTTCTGCCGCAACCTGTTCCGCACGCGCGTCGGCCGCGCGTTCATCGCCGTGCGCGAACGCGACTATGCCGCCACCGTTCTTGGCATCGACGTCGTGCGCACCAAGCTGCTCGCCTTCGGTCTTGGCGCCGCCTATGCCGGCGTCGCCGGCGTGCTCAACTCGATGTACCTGCGCGTGGTGAACCCGGAGCAGTTCACGCTCACGGTATCGATCTTCTTTCTTGCCGCGATCATCGTCGGCGGCCGCGCCTCGATCCTCGGATCGATCCTCGGCGCCGCATTCATGACGCTGATGCCGGAGGCGCTTCGCCTGCTGCTCGATGCCGGCGGCGCGGCAACCGGCCGCGATCTCATCGCCGTTACCTCACCGCTCCGCGAACTCGTCTTCGGCGTGATGATCGTCGCGTTCCTGATGTTCGAGCCCCGCGGATTGATGGGCTTCTACGAGCGGCTCCGCGGCCGCGCCGAAGTGTTGGGCGCCGAGGCCGAAGTTCATTGACAGACAGCGCGATTCCGATCGCGTTCAACAGGGAGGAATGAGTTCATGAAATGGAATATCCCGATTGCGATCGCTGGCGTGGCGATGGCCGGGGCGCTGCTCGCCGCGGCTCCCGGCATTGCCGATGACAGTGCGCCTGCCGCCAAGGACAAGCTGATCTGGTCGATCCCGCTGCCGATGACCGGCCCCTTGGCCTACAACGGCAACCTGTTCTACACCGGCTGGAAAGACGCCATCGACTACCTGAACAAGAATGGCGGCATCCGCGGTCATCAGATCGACGCCCGCATCTACGACGACCAGTATGACGTGAACGTTGCCGTCGCCGGCTTCAAGAAGGCGGTCGCCGACGGCGGAGTTGTCTTCGCCAGCGTCGACGGCACGGCCGCGGTGCGCGCGATCTCGCCGGTCAACAACGACCAGTACAAGATCCTGACGGCCAACATCGGCAACACCTCCGATCAGACCGACCAGACCAAGTATCCCTACAACCTCCTGGTCATGCCGACCTACGACGACATGTTCCAGATGGTGCTGAAGTACATCCAGGAGAAGAAGCCGGGCGCCTCGATCGCGCTGGTGACCAGCGACTCGGAGTTCGGCAACGATCCGCTGCCGCACGGCCTGCAGACGGCCAAGCAGCTCGGCCTGAACGTGGTCCTGCAGGAGACCACCGGGATGACCGGCGTCGACGTCACGCCGACGGCGATCAAGCTGCGCAACGCCAACGCCGACTACGTCATCGTTCATGGCTATGCCGCGAACGTGTGGCCGGAAGTGCTGAAGCTTGCGCGTGAATACGGCGTCAAGTCGCAGTTCATCGTGACCATCGTCGCGGGCGATCCCGACCTGATCAAGAACATTGGTCCGGCCGCTGATGGCGTCCTGGCGGTCGAGCCGTTCAACCTCATCCACGCCGGCAGCAAGTATCCGCTGATGCAGACGATGGAGACCTACCTCAAGAACTGGACGTCGAAGCCGACCCCCTACATCGGCTACAGCACGCTCGCCTATTCCACTCCATGGGCGATCGCGCAGATGCTGAACCAGGTCATGGGCAAGGCGATCGACGACGGCACGCCGCTTACCGGCGACAACCTCATCAAGATCGCCAAGTCGATGCCGGAAATTGACATGGGCGGCCTCTATGGCGACCGTAAGGTCCACTTTGAGGACTCGCGCATTCCTTATGGGATCATCTACCGATTCCACGTCACCGATACGGATTTCTCGATGACGCCCGAGACCGATTTCATGCAAGTAGGCGATCAGTAAATGGCGGCCGCCCTTGAAGTCCGCGATCTCTCGGTTGTCTACGGAGCGGCGATCGACGCCCTGCGTGGGGCATCGCTCGTGGTCGACGAGGGCGGCTTTGTCGTTCTTTTAGGCTCCAACGGGGCGGGCAAGTCGACGCTGCTCAAAGCGGCCTCCGGCCTGCTCGCCTCGCAAAACGGCCGTGCCACTGGCGGCCAGGTCCTTTTCTTCGGCGATGACATTCGTGATCTGCGGCCGCATCACCTGGCGCGCCGCGGCCTTCTGCACGTGCGCGAGGGCCGGCACGTCTTCGCCAACATGACCGTGGTGGAAAATCTGGAGGCTGCCACGTTCTCGCTGATCGGCAGGCAGCCCCTGCCGAAGCGCGGGGCGTTTGACGAAGTCTATTCGTATTTTCCCGTGCTGGCAGAACGCCGTCACAGCTACGCCGGACTCCTGTCCGGCGGCGAGCAGCAAATGCTGGCGATTGGCCGGGCCTTGGTCGCGGCGCCGCGGCTGCTGCTGGTCGATGAAGCGTCGCTTGGTCTGGCGCCGCTCGTCTCGCGCGGCATTTTCGAGATCCTGAAGCGGATCAACCGCGAGAAGAAGCTGGCGATCCTCGCGGTCGAGCAGAATGTCGCCCTGGCCCTGCGCTTCGCCGACCGTGCCTATGTGCTGGAAAACGGGCAGATGGCGACATCGGGCAGCGCCGCCGATCTCTCCGACCGCGATGCGCTGTCGCGGCACTACCTCGGTGGCAGCCGGGCGCTGGTGGCGTCCGGCTGACTGGCCGGGGCTATTTGCGATCGAAGAAGCGTGAGACGCCCGCCTTCGTCTCGGGCATGCCGAGTCCGACGATGGCCTTCTCGGTCGCGGCCTCGATGCCCTGCCTGTACGTCAGCGTCTCGCACTCGCGCACGAACTGCTTGGATTTCATGACCGCCGCGGCGCTGCCCCGGCCGAGGTCCTCGAGGGTGCGCGCCAGTTCCTGTTCGAGCGCGCCTTTGGTGACGACGCGGGAGACGATTCCCAGCCGCTGCGCCTCATAGGCATCGATGCGCCGGCCGGTCATCAGAAGGTCCAGCATGCCCTTCTGGTTCATGGTGTTCAGCATGGTCGGGACGGCGCCATAAGGCGTGATGCCGTGGTGGACTTCGGGGTAGCCGAACACGGTGCCCTCCTCGGTCAGGGCGATGTCGGTCCAGGTGGCCAGCATGACGCCGATCCCGAGCGCGTAGCGCTCGATGATCCCGATGACAGGCTTCGGGCAGAAGTAGATCACCTCGTTCATTTTCTGCATGTAGCCGTACATCTCGGCGACAGCGGTTGGATCGGCTGATTGCAGCTTCTTCAGGTCGCTGAGCTCGCGGCCGGCGCAAAACACCGCTCCGCGTCCGCGCAGCACGATGGCTGTGCAGGCGCCGTCCGCCCCCAGCCGCGGAAATTCGCGGCACAGGCCGATCACCATCTCATTGCTGAGAGCGTTAAGATGCCCGGGGTTGTTGAACCAGACGGTTGCGACGCCGTCGTCGCCGATTTCAGCTTCCAGTGCGCTCATGCTTGGTTTCCCTGACGCTGCTCGAATTGCCGCTTTTCAAAGTGTCGTAGCGCATGTATTGAATGGTTTCAATTATTCGGGACTGTGACGTCGCGATCCGGTGTCCTCCCGCGGTGCCTCCGATGCTTTTCGCCTCGGTTGTCCCCCGGACGACACCGCCTATATCGATATCAGGCCGTCGCGCGGCGCCTCATCGGGAGGTTGAGAGATGACACAAACGATCGATCTCGACGCAGAGAATGTCGAGGAGGCGCTGTTCGAGCGCGGTTGGACCGATGGCTTGCCCGTCGTCCCGCCGACGCCTGAGCGTGTGCAGGCGATGCTTGTCGCGGGCGAGCTGGAACCGGACGAGGTCGTCGGCACCATCGCCTCGCGCGGCATCTCGGTCACCGCCGAACTCGCCGCCGCCAACGCGGTCATGGCTGGCGCGAAACCGGAATACTTCCCTGTCATCGTCGCCGCTCTTGGCGCGCTGATGGACCCTACGCTTAACGCGCACATGACGCTGACCAGCACCGGCGGCCCGGCGACGTGCCTCATTGTCAGCGGCCCGATGGCGGCCGCGATTGGCATGAACGCCCGTCACAACGCGTTGGGTTCCGGCAACCGCGCGAACGCCACCATCGGCCGCGCCGTGCGCCTCGTCGCGATGAACGTGCTGGGCGCGCGGATCGGCAAGCTCGATGCTTCCTCGCTCGGCAATCCGGGCAAGTATACCCTGTGTTTCGCCGAGAGTGAGCCCAAGGCTCCGTGGGAGCCGCTGCGCGTGCAACTCGGCTACCACGAAGAAGACACGGTGGTGGTCGCGCTGGCGACCGAGTCTCCTCGCCAGGTCGCGAACCACCTGAACGGAGACGCCGAAGGCATCCTGCGCACGTTCGTGTCTGCGATGCGCGTGCCAGCGAATTTTCCGGTGGGGAAGGGCGGTCAATGCGTCGTCGTGCTCGGTCCCGAACATGCGGGTGCGCTGTTGGAGGCAGGCTGGAGCCAGCTCGATGTGCGCCGTTTTCTGGCCCGGGAAAGTCGCATCAGCGTGCGCGATATGGAGGCGGCGGGACAGATCTTGGAGAAAGGCTCGGCATTCGAGACGACCCCCGATGCTGCCGGAATGCTGCCTACGGTCGAATCGTTCGAGGACGTGCTGTTGGTGACGGCGGGCGGCGAGGGGGCTGGGTGGTCAGCCTATATCCCGTCCTTCTCTCCCGCCAAGGTGTCGCGGGCATCCAGCCGGCGTGTCAAGCGGCCCGGCGAAGCGCTGCCTGATTGTGGCCCGGAAGGATGTGAGATCGACTGGACCCGCTTCCAGATGCCGGCCGCAGAAAGGACTCCCGCATGAATGCGAAGATTACGGTTGTTCGTCCCGATCTCGAGGAGGCGATTGCGGCGCCCACCTCGATTGCAACCCGCCGTCCTGTCGGAAATGGCGCCCGCCTGCTGCTCATCGACAACGGCAAGCCCAAGGCCCGGGACCTGCTTCAGATGATCGCCGAGGAACTCGGGCATCTGGTTCCGCTGCGCAGCGTCGAGACCATCAGCAAGTCGACGGCCGTTTTCCCGATCACCGCCGAGGTGGCGCACGATATCGCCGAGCGCGCCGACCTGGTGATCGCGGGCCTGGGCGATTGTGGCGCGTGCAGCGCCTGTTCTCTGCATGACGCGATTCAGATGGAGAACCTGGGTATCCCTTCGACAGTCGTCATCTCGGATGCCTTCGTCGGACACATTGCCAAGTTCGCTTCGAACCTGGGGATGCCGAACTACCACTCGTTGGTCGTGCCGCATCCGGTCGCTTCCCGCGACGAGGCGCACCTGCGTCGCCTCGCAGTTGGCGTCGCGGCCCCGGCGCGCGATCAGCTTTTTGAGACTGCGAAGGTTTTCGCAGAAGCGACCTAGCCACTCCTCGGGCGAATGCGAGCGTGCGCCCCGTCATGCTGCTAGTCTTGGGAGCAGCGGCGGGGGGAAAACATGATTGTCGTATTCGGCGGCGCGGGTCAGGTCGGCCTTGAGGTTACGGCGCTCGCCCGCGCTCGCGGCCTGGAAATTGCCGCCTTCGATCACGCCGCGGTCGATATCGCTGATGCCACGGCGGTGGCCGATGCCATTGGCGCCAGCCGCGCCACCTTCGTCGTCAACTGCGCCGCCTACAACCAGGTCGACCGGGCCGAGCGCGAGGTCGCGGCAGCCACACGCGCGAATGTTGACGGGCCCGCGGTTCTTGGCGAGGCGACCGCGCGCGCAGGCGTGCCGCTGTTGCATATCTCGACCGACTACGCATTTCCCGGTGACAAGGCAGGCGCCTGGACCGAGCGCGATCGTGTGGCGCCCCTCAATGTCTACGGCCGCACCAAGGAGGAGGGCGAGCGGCGCGTTCGCGACACGAACGCCCGTCATTATATTCTGCGCACCGCCTGGGTGTTCGGGCGGCATGGCAACAACTTCCTGCGGACCGTGATCGAACTTGCCCGCACCCGTGACAGCCTCGACATGGTCGCCGACACGCGGGGCTCGCCGACACATTCGCTGGATCTCGCTCACGCCATCCTCCTTGCGGAAGGGGCCAGCCGTCGGTCGGCTCCCGCCTGGGGCACGTATCACGTCGCCGGAGAGGGTGCTGCGTCCCGCTATGAGCAGGCGCTTGCCATAGTCGCCGCGCAGGCGCCATTCACCGGGCGCTCGCCGCGCGTCAATCCCGTCCCGTCGGCTTTCTTCTCGCCCGCGGCACGCCGGCCTGCCAACGCCGAGCTGGATTCCGCAAAGTTCGCCGCGACGTTCGGTTTCCGTCCGGCGCCGTGGCGCCTCGCAGTGGAGCGCGCCGTGGCCGAGATATTCGACGGCGCGGCGGCGCCATAGGGCGTCAGTCGAACAGGCCGCCGCTCGCCAGTGGCAGTCCGCCTTCCAGCCGCGCGATGATCGAGGCGACCGCGGCGCGCGGCATCCGCCGCGTCATCTGCCTGGCCATCTCCTGGACGCTGATCTCGGTGCGCGCCCGCTTGTAGAGTGCCGTGGCGACGTCGGCCCGGCCCTTGGACAGGCACTCGACGATCAGCAGGTGGGTTGGATATTTGGCAATCGCCCGCGGCGGCAGATGCTCGAACACGTCCACAATCTCCGCATCGCTCAGGTGGCGCCAGAAATTCGACGCGCTGTGAAATCCGAACGTCGGCCGCCCCGGATGTCGGATCTCATACGAAAAGCGTGACGCGATCTCGACCGGTGCGAAGTTGATCCCGAACTCCCGTTCCAGGCGCTCGCGATTGATGCGGCATATGACGAGATCCTCGGGCTTGCCGGCCGGCAGGGTGAGCTGCGGCAGCGCGTCGAGCAGCTTGCGGCTGCGCAGCGAGAAGCCGCCGTTGCCCACCCACACCTCGCCGTCCACCTCGTACACGGGCGCGCCGACGTAGTCGTACTTGCGGAACACCCCGCTCCACCGCTCCGGCTCGACGACGTAGCCGTCCCACTGGACCAGCAGGACGAACGGCGTGCTCGTCAGCCGGGGCAGGTCGCGCAGGCAGAAGCGGCTGTAGTCGTCGAGCGACTTCAGCCGATCGATCGCCACATGCCGGAAATTCCCGGCGACGTGCGTGTCGGAGAAGAGGATCGCGTCGGCGAAGTCTAAGCCCGCGAGACAGATTTCGAGGGCGCGCGCGGCAAGATCGGGAGATACCGAATCCGCCGCGCACACGGTCACGTCGTCGAGCCTGATCCTTGCTCGCTTCGCCGGGCGCGCCACGGTCAGGATCCGGCGTTGCCCTTGGGCTCGAGCAGGCTGCCGAGCATCTTCCCGTAGTCGGTCGCGCCGAAGCGCCTGGCGAACTGCTCCAGGCGCTCGGCGTCGATCCAGCCCGCCGCGTAGGCGATCTCCTCCGGCGAGGCCAGCAGCTGGTGCTGCCGTCGCTGGACCACGTGCACGAATTCCGCCGCTTCCAGCAGCGATGCGTGCGTGCCGGCGTCGAACCATGCCATGCCGCGTCCGAGGCGCACGACGTTCAGGCGGCCGTCGCCGAGGTAGCTCGCGTTCAGGTCGGTGATCTCGTATTCGCCGCGCGCGGAGGGACGGAGCGCATGGGCCCGCGCCGGCGCCGTTTGGTCGAAGAAGTAGAGGCCGATCACCGCCCAGTTCGATTTCGGGTTCGCCGGCTTCTCCTCGATCGAAATGGCGCGGCCGGCTTCGTCGGTGGCCACGACGCCGTAGCGCTGCGGGTTCTCGACCTGGTACGCGAATACGGTCGCGCCCGAGGGTTGCGCGGCGGCAGCCACCAGCAGCTCGGGCAGGCCGTGGCCGTAGAGGATGTTGTCGCCGAGCACGAGGCAGCTCGGCGCGCCGGCCAGGAAGGATTCGCCGATGGTCAGCGCCTGCGCCAGCCCTTCCGGGCTCGGCTGCAGCGCATACTCGAAGTGCAGCCCCCACTGCGAGCCGTCGCCGAGCAGCCGCTGGAAGCTGCTGAGATCGTGCGGCGTGCAGATGATCAGGATCTCGCGGATGTCGGACAGCATGAGCAGCGAGAGCGGATAATAGATCATCGGCTTGTCGAACACCGGCAGCAGCTGCTTCGAGATCGCCAGCGTGATCGGATGGAGGCGCGTGCCGGCGCCCCCGGCGAGGATGATTCCCTTCCGCTTCATGATGCCCGGCTCATGCCGGCGCCGAGCCGTTCGCCGCGGTAGACGCCGTCGCGGATCGGCGCCCACCAGTCGCGGTTGGCCATGTACCAGGCGACGGTTTTGTCGAGCGCCGACTCGAACGACTCCTGCGGCCGCCAGCCAAGCTCGGCGCGTGTCCGGCGGGCGTCGATGTCGTAGCGCACGTCATGTCCCGGCCGGTCGGCGACAAAGGTGATCAGGCCGTGGAGCGTGCGCGTCCTTCCTTCGTCTCCACCTGCGACGGCGCGGCAGATCGCACGCACCACGTCGAGGTTGCTCGGGTTGTTGTCGCCGCCGACCAGGTAGGTCTCGCCGGGCTGGCCTCTCTCGGCGGCGAGCAGCAGGGCGCGGACGTGGTCGTCGACGTAGAGCCAGTTCCGCGCATTCGCGCCGGTGCCGTAGACCGGCAGCGGCTTTCCTTCCAGGCAGTTCAGGATCGTGAGCGGAATGAGCTTCTCGGGAAACTGGTAGGGGCCGAAGTTGTTGGTGCAGTTCGAGATGATGACCGGCAGCCCGTGCGTGCGGTGCCAGGCTCGCACCAGATGGTCGGACGCTGCTTTCGAGGCGGCATACGGTGAGCTTGGGTCGTAGCGGCTCTGCTCCGTGAACGGCGCGTCGCCGTGCTTGAGCGAGCCGAACACCTCGTCGGTCGAGATATGATGGAAGCGGAATTGCGCCTGGCGCCGGCTATCCAGGCGGCGCCAATAGTCCGCCGCCGCTTGCAGCAGCACCAGGGTGCCGACCACGTTCGTGTCGATGAATGCGGCCGGACCGTCGATGGATCGGTCGACGTGGCTCTCGGCGGCCAGATGCATGACGACGTCCGGCTCGACGTCGCCGATCACCGCGCGCATCCGGTCGAGGTCGCGGATGTCGTCGCGGTAGAAGCGGAAATTCGCGCGCCCGGCAACCGGCGCCAGCGACGCCATGTTGCCCGCGTAGGTGAGCTTGTCGACGACCGCCACGTGGTGGTCCGTGGTCGCCGCCAGGTGCCGCACGACCGCCGAGCCGATGAAGCCGGCACCCCCGGTAATGAGGAAGCGCTTTGCGCCGCTCATGCCGTCTCCCACAGCAGCTCGGGGCGGATTGCGGCAAGGGGCGGCAACGCGCGGTCCTTCTCGGACATGATCGCGGCGTCGGCGCTCACCGGCCACTCGATCGCCAGCGCCGGGTCGGCGAAGAAGATGCCGGCTTCGGCGGCGGGGAAATATCCATTGTCGCACTTGTACGCCACGACGGCTTCATCGCCGAGGGTGCAGTAGCCGTGGGCGAAGCCCCGCGGGATGAACAGTTGCTCCGCCCCGTCGGCGGTCAGCGTTGCGCCCGTCCACCGTCCGAACGTCCTCGACGAGCGCCGCAGGTCCACCGCCACGTCGAATATGGCGCCATTCACGACGCGCATCAGTTTTGCCTGGGCGTGCTCGCCGTGCTGGAAATGGAGCCCGCGTATCGTGCCCGCCCGGGCGGAACCGGCCTGATTGTCCTGGACAAATACCGCGCCGATGCCGAGCCGCGCAAATTCGTCGGCGGCATAGGTCACCGTGAAGTAACCGCGGCTGTCGGCGATCCGCCGGGGTCTGATCAACACGACCTCCGGTATCGCAAGCCGCACCGCCTCGAACGTCACGATAGGAAACTCCCGCCCGGCCCGGTCGCTCATATGAGCGGATGAACGCGACCGGCGTGAGGCTATCTGCCTGCAAGGCATTGTAAATAGCCGCTTGTTCGCCCTGTGGCCCGCGCCACATCCCGTCGCCCGCGGAAGAATCCCGCGTTGATACGCCGTCGCGCTCGCGCTCGGACGACGGGACTTGGCCAGACGGCGCTGTGAGTTGATGCGGTCGCCGCGCCTTTCGGCAGTTGGCCGTTGCCCCCGGCTCCTGTAGCGTCAGCCGGCCACTCGCTTGCGGAAACCCGACATGCCCGCCTCCCTCGAGGACGCGTTGCTCGCCTGGAACGGCGAGACGGATCTTGATTTTGTGGTGCCCGCCTTCGTCACCGACAGGCAGGATCCGGTCGGCACCACGACTTTTCGTCCGGTGGAGATTCCGCTTGCCATCGGTCCGTCCCGCCGGCCGGGGGATCCCGCCCTGGTCTCCTGTCTGATGGTGACGCGCAATCGCTTCGAGCTTGCGCGTCTTTCCATCGGCTGCTTCCGTCGCCAGTCCTGGCCGCGCAAGGAACTCGTCGTGTTGGACGAGAGCGCCGACGGCCGGTTGCGCGATTGGATTGCGTCGCTGGGCGATCCCGACATTCGCGTCTTCCAGATCGCGCCGGGCAGCGGATCGCTGGGGGAGCTGCGCAACCGCGCGCTCGAGCTGGCGCGGGGAGATTTCGTTTGCCAGTGGGACGACGACGATCTCCAGCATCCCGCCCGCCTGGAGGTCGCGTTCGCTGCCATGGCGGCCATGCGGGTGACTACGTCGCTGCTCGCGCGGGAGATGATGTGGATGGCGCCGGAGCAGCGCCTCTGCATCAAGACGGTCCGCCCGCGTCCACATGAGAACACGCTTCTTACGAGGCGTGAGATCGCACCGCGCTATCCCGCTCTGGCTCGCGGTGAGGATACCCCGGCCGTCAAGCAGCTCCTCGGCGTGCAACGCGCGGTGCTGCTGCTTCTGCCGCAGCTCTACATCTATGTCTTTCACGGCCGCAACACTTGGGATACGGCGCATGCCGAGGAGATCTGGGCGGCATCTCTCGAGCGCACCGAGGGCGCCGAGACCGAGGCCCGCCTGGAAAGATTCGCCACCGCGTTTCCAGTGCGCGAGTACGTGGCGGCTCTGGCGTCGCTACCCGTGCCAGCTGCGCCCTCGTCGCCACCCGCTCCGATGCCCGGCGAGGCGTCGCGCCGGGATTCTCTGCTCGGATACGATGGTCGCATGGGCGCCGATTTCAACCTCCGTGGATTTAGCACGGTTGCGCAGCCCCCGAACGGCCACCAGTTGCGTGCCATCACGCTGAATCTGCATCTCGGGATGTCGCGGTGGCAGGGACCCGCGCCGTTCGTCTCATGCCTGATGGTCACCCGAGACCGTTTCGAGCTCGCACAGCACGCGATTGAGTGCTTCCGGCGTCAAACCTGGCCCAATCGTGAGCTGGTCGTGCTCGATGGCGGTGCTGATGATCGCCTGCATGACTGGATCACCGCCCTTGGCGATCCTGCGATCCGCTGGATTTCGACGCGCGGCTCGCAGGAGTCGCTGGGTGTGCGCCGGAATCGGTCGATCGCGGCGGCGCGCGGCGACTATATCTGCGTCTGGGATGACGATGATCTCCAGCATCCGGCGCGGCTCGAGGTTGCATTTGCGGCCATGGCTGCCACTGGAACGAACGTCTCGCTGCTTTCTCACGTAACCATGTGGCAGCCGTGGCAGCGGCGCGTCTGCGTCGTCGGGCGTCATCCACGGCCGCAGGAAAATACGCTGCTCGTGCTGCGCTCGCTCGCCCCGCGCTATCCGGACTTGGCCCGGAGCGAAGACTCTCCGGCTGTGCTGCAATTGCTCGCTCGGCACAATTCCGTGATGCTGACGACCCCCGAGCTCTATCTGTATGTCGTGCACGGCCGCAACGTCTCCTATGGTCCGGTGATGGAGGAGGCGTGGCAGCAATCGCTGGACCGCAGCCAGGGCGCTGAGGCCGAATCTCGGTTGGCTGCTTTCGCCGCGCTTCTTCCGGTTCGCTCTTACGCGGCAAGCCTCGCGAAATTGGCGCCGCCGGCGGCACCGACTGTGCCGTCGCGTCCGGCTGCCGCGCCCGCGAGACCGGCCTATCGCGGCGTGCTTCTCGATTACACCGGCCGTGAAGATGCCGATTTTTCGATTCCGGGATATCTGGTCAGGGCCCAGCCGCCCAATGAATATCGGCTCAACGCCGTGACGTTGAACTTACGTCTCGGCCCGTCGCGGCGTCGTGGGTCTGCGCCGCTCGTCTCCTGTCTCATGGTGACCCGCGACCGCTTCGAGCTTGCACGTTTTTCCATCGCCAGTTTTCAACGTCAGAGCTGGCCCCAGCGGGAGCTGGTGGTCGTCGATGGCAGCGCCGACGATCGCTTGCGTGACTGGATTGGCGGGCTCGACGATCCCTCCATTCGCTGGTTGTCGTCGCGCGGATCGGGCGAAACCCTCGGTGCGTTGCGCAATCGTTCGATCGCCGAAGCGCGGGGCGAGGTGCTCTGCATCTGGGACGACGACGACCTGCATCATCCGGTGCGTCTGGAAATGTCGGTCGCCGCCATGGCTGCGGCGCGCGCGTCGCTGTGTTGCCTGGCGCACGAAATGTTGTGGATGATCGAAGACCGCAAGGTGGCCGTGTTGGCGCAACGCCCATGGCCGCAGGAGGGCACGCTGGTCGCGCTGAGATCGGCCGGCCTGCGTTATCCCTCGACCGCGCGGGCGGAGGATACGCCTGCCATCCGCGACCTGCTGCTGCGCCATCAGGGGGTGCTGATCAACGCCCCCGAGCTCTACGTGTACGCCATCCATGGCGGCAATACCTGGGACAGGGCGCATCACGACAGGCTTTGGGCATCGGCGGCCGACAAGAGCGAAGGCGCCACCGCGGCTGCCCGCCTCATGGCGCTTGGCCGCACTTATCCACTGGATGAATATGCCGCCGCGGTGCGGGAAAGAAACGCCCGCCTGCGACGTGAGGCGCCGCATGTCGCGGTGTAGTATTGCGTCTGCGTCAGGCAAGAATGGGTGACCGGAGCTGAGCGATGATCGCCGCCTACCATCCCGAGCTGCTGGACTACCGTGGTGGCGCCGACCTTGAGCTGACGGCCGCCGGCTTCCTCACGCGCGGCGTGTCGCCGGCGGGGGAGCTGCAGCGCTCGCCGGCCCAGTTCCGTCTTTCCTTGGGCCCGTCGCGGCTGCGTGGCCCGCTGCCGCTCATTTCCTGCTTGATGCCCACCAAGAATCGCTTCGAGCAGGTGAAGCTCGCGGTTCATTCCTTCCGCGTTCAGACCTGGCCGAACAAGGAGCTGGTCGTCATCGACCAGAATCACGATGGCCGTCTGGCTGCGTGGCTTCAATCGTTGAACGATCCTGCCATCCGCGTCTACCGCATGCCGGGGCTGCGCGAACCCCTCGGCATGATCCGCAATCGCAGCATTGGCCTCGCCGCCGGCGCCCTCCTGTGCAACTGGGACGACGACGATCTGCAGCATCCCGCCCGTCTCGAAATAGCCGCAACGGCGATGACGGCGGCGAAGGCGGCGCTCTGTCTGCTCGATCGCCAGACCATATGGGGCCCGATCGAGCGGCGCGTCGCGGTGACGGCACCCGATCGGGTGTGTACGGGCAGCGTCCTGGTCACGCGGTCCGCGGGCCTGTGGTACGTGGCAACGTCGCTTGGCGAGGACATACCCGCGGTCGGCGATCTTCTGCGCCGCTTCCCCGCGGTGATGCTCGACCTGCCGGAGCTCTACGTGCGCATCGTCCACGGCCACAACACCTGTGCCCCGCAATACCTGGAGGGCCGCTGGCGCACCGCGACCGAGCTTGCCACCGGCCATGCCGCGCAGGAAGTCCTGGCGCAGCTCTCGGAAGTGTATCCGGTCGCGGAATACGCCGCCGCCGTGCGCTCCGAAATGAGTCCCGCCGTCGCCCAGCCGGCCTAGGCCTGCCTGCATGAGCGCGCCGCAAAAGCCGCCGCCACCATCGCCACGGAAGACCGCCCGCGCCGAGCGTCTGGCGGCCGCGCTTCGCGCCAACCTGAAGCGCCGCAAGGCCGCTGCTGCGCCGGCTGCGCCGCCGCTGAAACCGAAGGGCGGGCGGGACTAGCCGCACGCGCGCCGTGGCGCCACGCCACCGTCCGCGGGCGTCCTTGTCGCTGCCCCAATCGTGGGCTAGACCGCCAGCGAGGTGGCCGTCCGCTCCCGCGGAAGTGGCCGAAATGCTGGGCCGCAGGCCCGGATGGGGGCGACTTCATGGATCGCATTCGCATTGTCGGCGGTAACCGGCTGAACGGCACGATTCCGATCTCCGGCGCCAAGAACGCCGCCCTTCCGCTGATGATCGCGAGCCTGCTCACCCGCGAAACGCTCACCCTCGACAACGTCCCGCGCCTGGCTGATGTCGCGCTGCTCAAGCGCATCCTCGGCAATCATGGCGTCGATTGCATGGTGCTCGGCAAACGCCCGGGCCAGAAGGAGCTCGCCGGCGAATCGATCGAGCTCAGGGCCGGCGACATCGTCGATACCACCGCCCCGTACGATCTCGTGTCGCGCATGCGCGCCAGCTTCTGGGTCATCGGCCCGCTGGTTGCGCGCATGGGCGAGGCGAGGGTGTCTCTCCCCGGCGGCTGCGCCATCGGCACCCGCCCGGTCGATTTCTTCATCGACGCGCTCCGCACGCTGGGCGCCGATATCGACATCGCGGCCGGCTACGTCCTCGCCCGGGCGAAGAACGGGCTTCGCGGCGCTCGTGTCACCTTCCCGAAGGTCACCGTCGGCGCCACCCACGTCACCATGATGGCCGCGTCGTTGGCGAAGGGCGAAACCGTCATCGAGAACGCCGCCCGCGAGCCCGAGATCGTCGATCTCGCCGCCTGCCTGACCGCGATGGGTGCGAAGATCGCCGGTGCCGGCACCTCCACCATCCACATCGAGGGCGTCTCATCGCTTGGCGCCGCCCGCCATCCCGTGATGCCGGATCGCATCGAGGCCGGCACCTACGCCATGGCCGTCGCCATGGCCGGCGGCGACGTCTTCCTGGAGGGCGCCAGCGCCGCCACGCTGGAGACGCCGTTGGAAGTCCTGGCGCAGGTTGGCGCCACTGTCGAGCCGACCAATCGCGGCATCCGCATCGCGCGCAACGGCCATGGCCTTGCCCCGGTCGATGTCACCACTGCGCCGTTTCCCGGCTTCGCCACCGATCTCCAGGCCCAGCTCATGGCGCTGGTCAGCCGCGCCGAGGGCACCTCGCGCATCCGCGAGACCATCTTCGAGAATCGCTTCATGCACGTGCAGGAGCTTGCCCGCCTCGGCGCCGATATCCACCTCGACGGCCAGGTCGCGACCGTCCACGGTGTCGCCAGGCTCACCGGCGCCGAGGTCATGGCGACCGACCTCCGCGCTTCCGTGTCGCTGGTCATCGCCGGGCTCGCGGCGGAAGGCGAGACGGTCGTCAACCGCGTCTATCACCTCGACCGCGGCTTCGAGCGCATCGAGGACAAGCTCGGCGCCTGCGGCGCCGAGATCGAACGCCTGTCCAGCTAGGACATCCATCACGGCGCTTGCCCGGGCGCCGCTCGCCTCTCCCAAAGGGAGAGGATAGCGAGAGTTGCCGGCAAAGCCGGCTAGTCGAGCTTGGTGAGGGGTTACGCGCCACGAGCAAAACGCTTCTCGCTCGATCCGGCAGATTGCGTAACATCCGATCACCATGGATTCCCTTGCCGCCTATCTCGACCGCTGGGCGCTGACGCGCGACGGCGAACCGCTGGTCGCCGCCACCGCGACGCTCCTTCCCGTCCGCTGGCGTGGCGATCCGGCGCTGCTGAAGATTCTCTCCGGCGCCAGCGACGAGGCGCTGGCTGCGCGCGCCCTTCGCCATTTCGCCGGCCACGGTGCCGTCCGCGTGCTGCGTGAGGATCGCGGCGCGGTGCTCCTCCAGCGCGCCGTGCCCGGCTCGCCGCTCTCCGCCCTGGTGGCTGCCGGCCATGACGACGAGGCGACTGCCATCCTCGCCGAGGCGATGCTCCGCCTTCACCACGGCAAGCGTCCGCCCACCGGCTGGCCGACGCTGGCGGATTGGGCGGAAGGCTTTGCCCGGCATCGCGCCCGCGGCGGTCATCGCGATATCGGCTCGCGTCTGCTCGATCGCGGCGAGAGTGCGTTCCGCGAGATGCTGTCCTCGCAGGGCCGCCAGTTCCTGCTGCATGGCGATCTGCATCACGACAATGTCCTCCGCGACGAGCGCGACGGCTGGCTGGTGATCGACCCCAAGGGCGTAGTCGGCGAGAGCGCGTTCGAGACCGCGGCGGCGCTGCGCAACCCTGCGGATTTCTTTCCCTTTCAGCTCGCGCCGTCGGTCATGGCGCGCCGCGTCGCGATCTTTGCCGAGCGCCTGTCGCTCGACCGCCGCCGCATCATCGGCTGGTTCGCCGGCCAGTCCGTCCTCTCCGCCTGCTGGCTGGTCGAGGACGCCGCGCCCGACGACGCCATCGCCCGCGCCGTGCGGCTGGCCGAGGCCGCGGTCGCGCTGCTGGAGGCGTAGACGCGACAGATGTTCGTCGTCCCGGCGGAGGCCGGGACCCGGTTAAGGGCGAGGTCGCGCGCTTCGGATCTGGACCCCGGCCTTCGCCGGGGTAGCGAGAGAGAGGGCTGACAAACCGGCCCCAGGCCCCGCCATGACCGCGCACGTCGCGGAACCCGTGGATTCCGTATCCTTTGCTGTGGAGAACTGCCTCGTCGCCACGGCGGCTCCATATTCCCCACCATCCGCCTTCACTAGCCTCCCGCCGTTAGACTGAACGGAGAGGCCGACATGACCAGAGTATTGTTGTCCGCAGTCTTCTTGCTGAGCCTCGGCGCTGGCGCTTTTGCCCAGTCGTCCTTCGTTGTTGCCAAGGCCACGGCCAGCGGTGGCAGCAGTTCCTTCGCCGCCGTCAGTGCATCTTCTTATGCTTCGAGCAGTTCTTCGGGAGGGGTCACCACCAGCACGTCCGGTTTCACTGTAAAGGGCGTAAGCTCCGGTCCCTCGGGCGGTGTCTCCTATGTCGGCGGTCCGCCGGTAGTTCACGGTTCTTGCCCGGGCCACTGCTCCTTGTTCCATTAGTCGTCGCAATACTCGGCCGGTGGCGGCTTGCGTCTGCCGCCGGCCGACATTACTTCAGCCCTATGAGCGACCCCGACTTCCTGAAGCTTGC
>DASZQY010000116.1:0-10024 GCA_035549395.1 Bauldia sp. | reverse complement strand
ACGGCGCCCGCAGGAATGGCGAGCTGGCGTTTGCGCCTCTCGCGCTTCCCGGAAGCGGGGATGCTGATTGCCGTCCTGGTCACGGCGATCATCTTCACCGTTATCGACCCGCGCTTCGCCAGCGTCCGCAACATCGCGAACATCGCATCGCAGATCTCGTTTCTGGCGGTGCTCGCCGTCTCGATGACCTACGTCATCATCTGTGGCGAGATCGATCTGTCGATCGGCTCGGTGGTCGGCCTCTGCGGCGTCGTATTCGGGCTCGTGGCCAGCGCCGGCGTGAACGTATGGCTGGCGATCGTCGTCACGCTCTTTGCCGGCTGCGTCTTCGGCGCAATCAACGGCGTCCTCAGCATCGTGCTCCGCGTGCCGAGCATCATCATCACGCTCGGTATGCTGAATGCTTACCGCGGCGCGGCGTATTATTTCTCCAACGGCTATCCGATCTCCGGCTTTGCCAAGGGTTCGCTGTTCTTCGCGATCGGTCAGCAGCGCCTGTGGGGCGTCGTCCCGTACAACGCTATCATCCTCGTGATCTTCGCGGTGGCGGCGGCGATTGTCCTGCGCAAGACCGTGTTCGGGCACCGCCTGTATGCGATGGGCAGCAACCTGAGGGCGGCGCGCCTCGCCGGCATCAACACCGATCGCATCAAGCTCATCGTGCTCGCCTTCAACGGCTTCGCCGCGGCGGTCGCGGCGCTGCTGACGACGTCGCAGACCGGCACCGCCGACCCCAACGTCGGCATCGGCTATGAGCTCGACGCCATCGCCGCGGTCATCATCGGCGGCGCACAGCTTTCCGGCGGCGCCGGCACCATTCTCGGCTCGGTCCTCGGCATGCTGCTCATCGGCATGATCCGCAACGGCCTCGTGATCATCGGCGTGTCGATCTACCTGCTCATCGTAGTCAGCGGCCTCATCGTCATCGCCGCCGTCGCGGTCAACCTGTTGGTCGACCGCAACCGCCAGACATCGGAACGAAGATGAATCGAACGCATGCGGCGACCGGATGCGCCGCCGGTGGGGAATGATTTCGGGAAAGCCATCCGGAAGACAGCTGTGGTGCAACCCAACGCATCGCTGACGGCAAGAAGGGGAAGCCGGCGGCGGTGCCCGCAAGGAGGAATGGCATGACGAACTCAGGTTCACATCGGCCCGTGCAGCGGTTGCGTGGGCTTTTCTTGACCGGCGCGGCGCTCGTCGCCGCCGGTGCGGTGATAGTAACGAGCGGCGCGGCAGTGGCGGCGACCGCCGCGAAGGACATCACCATTGCGCTGGTGCTCAACGACCTCACGAACCCGGTGTCGGTGCCGCTGCGCAAGGGCGCCGAGGACGCTGCGAAGGAGCTCGGCTTCAAGCTGATCACGGTCGGTCCGCAGCCATCGACCGCTCAGGCGCAGATCGCGCTGCTGGATACGATGCCGACTCAGGGTGCGAACGGTGTCGTGCTGCTTCCGGTCGATTCGGCGGCGCTGGTGCCGGAGATCAACACGATCGTCGACGGCGGCATCCCGGTCGTGACGACGGAGCTGGACGCGCCCGATTCGAAGCGCGCCTTCTTCTTCTTCGGCGGCGCCGCGCCGCTCGACCAGGGCAAGCAGTCGGCAGACCGTGTGTTCCAGCACTTCAAGGACGCTGGCGCCAAAGGCCAGATCAACTACGTTATTACCTCGTGCCTGCCGACCGTCACCGGCCAGCAGGACCGCATGAACGGCTTCACCGCCGAGGTCGCCGCGCTGAACAAGGACAGCCCGTTCCAGCTGTTCCAGGTCGGCTTCTACAACACGACGACCGACCCGGCGAAGAACCTTGCCAATATCCAGAACATCTACACCGCCAACGGTGGCAGCATTCAGCTTGCCTACGCCATGTGCGGCCCGGACACGCAGAACTGGGGCCAGGTGCTCAAGGAGAACAACGACCACAACATCGTGGTCGCCGGCTACGACTGGCTGCCGGCAACCCTTGATCTGATCGAAGAAGGCTGGGTGGCCTGGTCGCAGGGCTCCAGCCTGTACGCCGAAGGCAACCACACGATGAAGGTTCTGTTCGACCATCTCGCCAACGGCACGGCCCTTCCGCAGGGCGCGCAGAATGGCGATGCGGTGTGGGCGGACAAGTCCAACATCGCTCAGGTGCGTGAGAGCCCCGACGTGAAGATGGCGAACTGAGACGGCGTCGGAACACTATGGCTGCTGACGTGACATCAGGAGGAACGGCGGCCGGTGCCGCCGTTGCCGCGCGCGGGATCTCCAAGCGCTATGGCGCGACGCGTGCGCTGTCTGACGTCAGCCTTGCGATAAAGCCGGGCAGCGTGCACGCGCTGCTCGGCGAGAACGGCGCCGGCAAGAGCACGCTGGTCAAAATCCTGTCGGGATCGGTGCAGCCGGACGAAGGCGTGATCGAGATCGCCGGGACGCCGACCGTGATGGCCTCGCCAGCGGCGGCGCGCAGGAGTGGCATCGCGGTGGTGCATCAGGAGCTCAGCTTGTTCCCGCTGCTCAACGTCGTCTCCAACGTCTACGCCGGAAGCGAGCGGCACGCGGCATTGGGCTGGATGCAGGAAGGCGAGATGCGCGCGGAACTGGGCGAGACGATGGCCAGTCTCGGCTGGTCGATTCCACCGGACATTCCCGTTGGCCGACTGCCACTCGCCGAGCAGCAGATGGTCGAGATCGTGCGTGCATTTCATTTCCACGCCGATCTGGTTCTGCTCGACGAACCGAACTCATCCTTCACCGAGGCCGAGTCCAAGGCGCTGTACGATGCGGTTCGCCGCTTCCGGGCAAAAGGCCAGGCATTTCTGCTCGTCTCGCACCGGCTGGACGAGGTCATGGAGATTGCCGACGAGTTGACGATCCTGCGCGATGGCCGGGTGGTTCACTCCGGTCCCGCGGCGGCGCTGACGGTTGCCGATGCCGTCCGCCACATGGTGGGCGACAAAGGGACGCCGCGCACCGTCGATCGCCCGGGCACGGCGAAAGGTCCGGTCCGCGTCGGCGCGACGACGGTTGCCTCCGGGCGGCTTCGCGATCTGTCGCTGTCGGTGCGGGGAGGCGAGATCGTCGGCATTGCCGGGCTTGAAGGGTCCGGCGTCCAGGAGTTCTTCGACGCGCTGTTCGGAACGCGCCGGCTGGAGCACGGCGATCTGGCCCTCGATGGCCGGGCGTTCCGTCCTCGGTCGTCGGCCGATGCAATCCGCTTCGGCGTCGCCTCGATCCCGGCTGACCGCCGCACCGATGGCCTGCTCATGAACCGCGCCGTGCAGGAGAACATCGTGCTCGTCGTTCTGGGCAGGCTCGCCAAGGCGTTTGGCGCCATTGGTGACGGCGCCATTCGCGACTTTGCGAAAGGCTTCATCGACCGCTTCCGCATTCGCATTCGCGATCCGGAGGTCGAGGTCGCGACGTTGTCGGGCGGCAACCAGCAGAAAGTCGTGCTCGCCAAGTGGCTGGCGCTCGAACCGTCGGTGTTGTTGCTGAACGATCCGACGCGCGGCATCGATGTCGGCGCGAAAGCCGAGGTTCATCAGGTCGTGCGGGAAATGGCAGCCAAGGGCGTGGCCGTGCTCGTCTGGTCGTCGGAGACCGATGAGTTGCTGAACCTGTGCGACCGCATCGTCGTGCTCGCCGACGGAAAACAGACCGCCGAGCTCAACCCGGCGGAAATCGGGCGCCAGGAACTGGTCATGGCGGTGGCTGGAGGCCTGGCGGCATGACCGGGGATTCATATGCCGCGCTGGCGCGGTGGCTGATTGTCGGTCATGGGTCGGTCGGCTCGGCACTGGCACGTCGCATGGCGCGCGCCGGGATCCGGCCCTCGATCTTCGACCCCGCGCCGCGCGTGCCGGTGACGCAAGGCGTGCACCTGACGGACCTCGAGGGAGCCGGCGCGTTCGACTTCGTCATCAGTTGTGTTGCGCCATCCGCCGCCCTGAGCGCGGTCGAGACCGTGCGGCCCGCGCTGGCCGCATCCGCGCTCTATCTCGAATGGAATACGCTGCCCCCTGACGCCAAGCAGCGCATTGCCGCCGCGGCGCCTGCCGGCGTGGTTGTCGATGTCGCGTTGATGGACACTTTGGACCAGGAGGCGGCGCAGCCCAGCCTGGCTATCAGCGGTCCGCAGGCGGCCCGTGCCGGAGAGGCGCTGCGCAGCCTCGGGTTCATGGTCGACGAAGTCGGGGCCGCATGTGGCGATGCCGCGCGGCTGAAGCTCAGCCGTTCGCTGTTTATGAAGGGACTGGAGGCGCTGGTCATCGAGTTTGGCGCTGCGATCGCGCCGCTCGAGGGGCGCGAGGTCGTGCTTTCCTCGATCGAGCGCAACGTCGGTGCCCAGTTCATGTCCTTCGCCCGCATGTTGATCGAGACCGACCGGCTGCATGCATCGCGGCGCGCCAATGAACTGGCGGAAGCAGTGGAGATCTTCGCGGCTCCCGGCCGGCCGCTGACCGTGGCACGTGCTTCGATCGACGTGCTTCGTTGGGCGGCGGCGGCGTGGGCTGCGGTGAACGCGCCGCCGCCAACCTCGGGCGCGGATTCCCTGACGGCCTTCCTGTCGACGTCAACGGAAGGGAGTGACCGTGCGGCGCGTTGACATCAATGGCCGCGCTGGTCAGCCGCCGCCGCCAGGCGTCGATGAGACGTGGGTGATGAACCCTGATGTCCGTCGCGGCGATCCCGTGGCATTTGACGGGACGCTGGGCGCAATTGCGAATGTGCACGAATACGTCGTCACGCTACCGAATGCGTTGGGTACGCTGGCGGACCGTCTGACGGCCCGTCGCAGGCAGGGTGCCCCGGCGATCGTGCGCCTCTGTCCGGGCATTTCGGGTCATGGTTTCCCGCTGGAATCGTGGGCGGTGTCGCCGATCCCCGAATTTTGCGAGCGCGAGGAGCTGGCGCTGGCTGTCGACTACGGCGATGCGGCGTTCCCGTGGTCCGAGATCGTCGCGTTTGCGCGGGGTTATCCGCGGCTGGCCGTGCTGGCGCTCGGTGCGCCGCTCGGCGGGCCGACCGCGGCGCGCGCGCTCGACGCGACACCCAATCTCGTCTTCGATACCACGGGCCTTTCGAGCGCAGCTGATCTTCCTGCATTTGCCGCCATGGTCCGCGCCTGCGGTGCCTATCGCGTGGCTTACGGCAGCGGCACGTCGCGGGTAAACATGAGCGAAATTGAGCGGGTGCTGTCGGTCACCGACGGCGACGCGATCTTCTCCGGCACCGCCGGGCATCTTTTCGCGGGCACCTGGGCGAGCGAATACCTGTGAGCGGCAGCCGCACCATCGTCGTGCTCGACGGCCTGTTCGATGATCTCGACCTCGAGCAGACGGTCGCCGCAGGACGCGGATGGTCCCTCGTGCGCTGGGACGGCAGCGATCGGATGTTGCGCGCGGCCGAGGTCGTTGTTCATGTCCGCACCAAGATCGACCGCTCCATGCTCGATCGCCTGCCGGCCTGCCGTGTGGTCGGCCGTTTTGGCACTGGTCTCGATACCGTCGATCGCGAGGCTGCGGCGGAGCGCGGCATTCGTGTCGTCGGGATCCGCGACTACTGCATTCCGGAGCTGGCCAGCCACACGCTGGCGCTGGCCTTCGCACTTGATCGCCGCGTGGATGGCGTTCGCGGCGGGCGCCTGACCCCCGACGCGTCGTGGCAGGAAGTCGCGGCAAGGCAGCCAATGCCGGGTCGCACGACCGCGACGGTGATCGGCCTCGGTTCGATCGGCAGGGCCGTGACGCGCGCGCTGCTCGCGGTTGGAATAGCGGTTCGGGTGGTCACTGCCCATGGCGCCAATGAAGCCCGCCAGCTCGGTGTGGCCGTGACGACGCTGGAGCAGGGCCTGGGCGAAGCCGGTTTCGTGTTTCTGCATGCCGCGCTCGGCGCAGAGACGCTCGGGATGATCGACCGTGAGCGGCTGGCGCACATGTCGCGGGACGTCATCCTGATAAACACCGCACGCATCGGTCTCATGAACGAGGCCGCCGTGGCGGCGGCACTGGCCGAAGACCGGGTGGCCGGTCTCGGGCTCGATGCGAAGCTCGGCGCGGAGAGCCCGCTCAGGCGCTATCTCGGCGATGAGCGTTTCCTTCTTACTCCGCATATCGGCTGGTACAGCGAGCGCTCGGCACGCGAGCTTCGGCGCCGCACCATCCAGGAATCCATCGACGCGCACGAAGCAATGAGCGGTGCGCCGTCAGTCAAACTCGGAGAAGCGTGATGAGCGATACCGGCAAGCCCGTAGCCATTGTTACCGGAGCCGCAAAGGGCATTGGCCAGGCGACGGCGGCGCGGATGCAGGCGGATGGCTGGATGGTCGTCGGCACCGATATCGCGCCGGCCCCCGGCATCGTCGTCTGCGACGTCACCAAGGACGATCAGGTCAAGGCGACCGTGGAGGATGTCGTGAAGCGCTATGGCCGGCTCGACGGGCTGGTCAATGCGGCTGGCGCCGGTTGGCGTTCCGACTTCCTCTCCGCGACCGATGAGCTGTGGACGCGCACGCTCGAGGTGAACCTGATGGGCACGGTCCGCATGTGCCGCGCTGCCATTCCGCACATGCGCAAGTCGCAGCATCCGGCGCGCGGCATCGTCAACTTCACCTCGCAGGCGGCCAAGACCGGCGGTCTCGTGATCGGCGCGCCATATTCGGCGGCGAAAGCAGCGGTGCTCTGCCTGACGAAGTCGCTCGCCGGGGAGTTCGGTCCGGATGGCATCCGCGTCAACGCGGTGGCGCCCGGCATCATCGACACCGCTTTCCTCGACGGCGTGCCCGGCATGCGTGACCGTGGTGGCGCGCTGCCATTGCGCCGTATCGGCCGGCCGGATGAAGCCGCCGCCGTCGTGTCCTTCCTGATGTCGGCAAACGCCAGCTACCTCACCGGCGAGTGCACCGATATCAACGGCGGCCTGCTGATGGACTGATGCGGTGATGCAATTGTCCTGGGATCTGCACGTGCATCCGGGTCCGTCCTCGGTGCCCCGCTGGGGCACCGGGATCGAGATCCAGGCGGCATGCGCGCGCGCCGGCATCGCCGGGTTCGTATGGAAATCGCACGACGGCCACACAGCCCGCGCTGCGGCCGCGCTGCCCAAGGACGGGCCACGCGCGATCGGTTCTGCCAGCCTCAACGCCTGGGCAACGCCCGACAACGTTCGCAAGGCGCTGGACGACGGCGCGCTGTGGGTCTGGGGTCCGACCTATCTCGAAGGCCACGTCGGCTGGGATCTGCCGTTGCCGGTGCAATGGGAGGCGTTCAAGGCCGTGCTCGGCGTGATCCGGCATCCGATCGTGCTCGCCACCGGTCATCTCGGCGCCGAAGGCCGCCGCTCCTTCGCAGAGTTTGCCGCGCCGTTCGCCCACGTCACGTGCAGCGTGACGCACTCGCTTTATCTCGATGACGCGGAGGTCGATTTGCTGCGCGGCTTCGGCTGTCTCTTCGAGGTAGATCTCTACACCTCGACGCGCGCCATCCATGGCCGGCCGCGCACCGCGTTGGCGAAGGGCATCCGCGCGCTGCTCGACGCCAATGCGGAAGTCTACCTGACCAGCGATTGTGGTCAGGTGGATGTCGGTGATCCCTATCTCTTCTCGCGCGAGACGCTCGACGCTCTCGCACACGAGATGGGCGCGGAGACGGTCACGGCCGTTGCCGTCACCAATCCTTGGCGGCTTGCCGAGCGCATCCTCGCAGGCACGCTGCCATGACGCTCGGTATCGTTGTCGGCGCTACGGGTGGTATCGGTGGAGCATGTGCCAGGGCGCTCGCCGGATCGGTCACGCGCATGGTGGTTACCGGTCGTGATCGCGCAAAGCTCGCAGCAGTCGCCGCGGATGTCGGGGCCGGTGTTACGCAGGTGATCGCCGATATCGCCACCGATGCCGGCCGCGACGCGATCCTGAAGGAGGTCACCGGCGAGGAGCTTCGCTGGCTGGTCGTCGCTTCCGGTGCGCCGCTTCGTGGTGCGCTCGACGAGCTCGATCCTGCCGCTATCGCCGCCACGTTCCAGTCCAATCTCGTCGGCCCGGCGCTGCTTCTTCGCGACCTGGTCGATGCGCGCTGGAGCAATCCGGCATCGGTCGCGATCATCGGCTCGATTTCGGCGACGCGCGCGATCGCCCACCGTTCGGTCTACGCGGCGTCCAAGGCCGGCCTGGAGCGGCTGGCCATGTCGCTCGGCGCGGAGTGGGCACCCCGCGGCATCCGCGTAACGGTGGTCGCTCCCGGCATCATCGCGACGCCGTTCCTCGGGTCTGATCAGTCGCGCCTCGACGGGTGGGTGAAGGAACGCGTCCCCAGCCGGCGTACTGGCACACCTGCCGAAGTCGCCGATGTCGTGCGATACGTCGTGCTCGACGCGCCGGACTACCTCATCGGGGCGCGCATCGCCGTCGACGGCGGCATGGAGGCAACGGCGTGAGCGACCAGATCGACATTCCGATGGTCAATGTGCGCACCAAGGCCGAGGCGGCCTATCAGGAGCTGTCGGCGCGGATCCTCGATGGCTCTATGCAGCCGGGCTCGACCGTCAGCCAGGAGACGCTCGCGACAGCCCTCGGCGTATCGATCACGCCGCTCCGTGAAGCGCTCCGCCGGCTGGAGTCGGACGGTCTCGTCATCCTCGAAGCGCATCGCACGCTGACGGTGGCGCCGCTGTCGGCACGCGAGGTGCGCGAGCTTTACGCGGTCCGTCTGCAGCTCGATCCCTATGCCGCCGGGCTGGCGGCCGAGATTGCGCCGCCCGTTGCCCTCGATCGCATCGAGGCGTTGGCGAGCCGGCCGCTGAAGGCGACGGCGCGGGCCCGCCTCAAGGCCAATCGTGAATTCCATCAGGCCATCTATTACGCCTCGGGCAACGCGGCCCTCGCCGAGATCCTCGACCGCCTGTGGGATCGCACCGATCGTTACCGCATGATCGTCGTGCAGGTCGAAAGCGAAGAGCGCAAGGTCGAACGCGAGCATCGCGAGATCGCCGAGGCGCTTCGCGCCCGCGATGTCGCGCGTTCGACGCGGCTCATGCGCGATCACGTTGCGGAAACGCTGCGCCTGGTGGAGCAACATGCTGCCCTCAGCTGAAGTCGCCACTGCGCTTGCCGCGTTTGGCACGGCGACCGTTCACGAGGCGCTCGGCCGCCGCGGCCTGATGCGCGGCCTGCGTCTTCTGGTCGGCAATGCTTTCGCGGGACGTGCTGCCACCGTCGCGCTTCCCGCTGGCGACAATCTCGGCATTCATGCGGCGCTCCAGGTGGCCGAGCCGGGCACCGTGCTGTGCATTGCCAGCGGCGGGCAGGGGACCTTTGGCGTCATCGGCGATCTCATCGTGGCAGCCGCGGCGAAGCGCGGGCTCGCCGGGATGGTTATCGACGACGCGATCCGCGATGTCCGCCAGCTGGCCGAGCCGCCTTCGGTGGCGGCGCGCGGAGTTTCGGCGCACGGCACCCAGAAGCGGCGTATCCTCTCGCTCGGCGAGCCCATCGCGATTGGCGGCATCCTGGTACGGCCCGGCGACTGGATCGTCGGCGATGCCGATGGCGTCTGCGTCGTTCCCCAGGCGGGCGTCGATCGGCTGGTCGAGGCGGCCGCAGCCCGCGAGGCCAAGGAGAATAATATCCGCAAGGAGCTGGCGCGCGGCCGTACGACCGTAGACGTGCTCGGCCTCGCCAATCTCATCGACAAACGGAGCTGATCTCTCGCCATGCGCATCGAGGATGTCGAGGTCGTCAACCTCCGTTTCGAGTATCCGGCGGGCAGCGGCTATCTCTATGCTGGCGGTCACGTAACGGCACGCGTGACCTCGCTCGTGCTGATCCACACCGACAGCGGCGAGACGGGGATCGGAGCCGGGTACAGCCATCCCGATCTCGTGCGCACCATCGTCGAGGGGAATCTCCGCGCCCATCTGATTGGCGAGGATCCGGCCGACATCGACGCCATCTGGGACAAGCTCTACGGTCTGACGCGGTGGTATGGCCGCAAGGGTGCCGCGATGACGGCGCTCAGCGGCATCGACATCGCGCTCTGGGACCT
>DASZQY010000115.1:0-5957 GCA_035549395.1 Bauldia sp. | reverse complement strand
AGGCGTTCGAGCAGCGCGACCGACCCCGCCATGAGGGCCGACGTTCGCTCATCGGCCGGTGCCGGCGGCGCGACCAGGGTAACGGCGTAGCCCGCATCGGAAAGGAGCGCGGCGGCCGCAAGGCCCACCGGGCCCGCGCCGACAACCGCGATATGTGTGTCAATGGAAGGCATACGCGTCATTCTGGCGGTTTCGTCATTCCGGCGGAAGCCGGAATCCATCGCAGGGCGCTGACGTGATGGCTGCGCGATGAACAAGCACCCGCAGAAAATCTGCGGCAAGAGCCGGGAGTTGTGCCGCGCGTTGCGACTGGTCCCGGCTTTCGCCGGGGCGACGGTCGAGAATAATTCAGCCGCCGGTCGTTTCCTGGGCAGGCGCGGCCGCTACGGCCGAGCGCGCCGGGGCGTCCAGGAACGCGCCGGCGATCCATGAACCGGCGACCATCGCCACGACGAACAGCCACACGTCCTGCGGGACGAGACCGAGGTCGGCGATGGCTGGGCCGGGGCAGAACCCGGAAAGCCCCCAGCCGATGCCGAAAATGGCCGCCCCGGCGACCAGCGGTGCATCGACCTTGGTACGATGCGTGACGACAAACGACGGACCGGCGGCCGGACGGCTCCAGCCGAGCCAGCGGTTCAGGCGCAAGCCAAAGAAGGCAACGAGGAGCCCGCCGCCCATCACGAAGGCCAGACTGGGGTCCCAACCGCCGGAGGGGATGGCGGCGAGGTCGAGGAAGTCCCAGATCTTCTCCGGATGGGTCATCTGCGCAACCGACAGGCCGATGCCGAAGAGGGCACCGCTGGCGGCGGCAGAGACGAGGGCGGCGGGCGAGGAAAACGAGCGGGCCATCAGACGACGTGCCTCACGACGAATACGGTGATCATCGCCGCGGCCATGAAGACGGCAACGGCAACAAAGGAGCGGAACGACAGGCGGGCGAGGCCGCAGATGCCGTGGCCGGAGGTGCAGCCGCGGCCAACGCGGGTGCCGACGCCGACGAGAAGTCCCGTGACGACCAGCCATACCGGCGTCAGCGTGATGTGGGGCAACTGCCGCGGAACCTCCGCGAACAACTCCGGGCCGATCCGGTAACCCAGCCACGCCCCGACCGGCAGCGCGACCAGGAACACCAGGCGCCACAGCTCGTCGCCGCGGCGGATCGGGTAGATGCCGCCGGCGATGTTGGAGATACCGGCGATGCGGCCGTTGACCAGCCACAGGATGGATGCGGCGAGCCCGATCAGCATGCCGCCGATGGCGGCCGAAAGCGGGGTGAAGTTGGCCATGAGGCGTATCTTCCCTATCGTTGCGGGAGGGTATGCCGCTGGCCGAGAAGGCCGGCAAGGAAACCGTGTCCAACCATCGCCGGCTTTGCGCCAAGCCTTGCCAGCGACAGGCAGATAAGCGAAAGCAACACCCGGCCCGTTCCGGCGGCCACAGAGACGGGCGAGGCGAATGCGGAATCTGGACGTTTGGGCGGTACACCTGCTCACCGCGAGCGGGGCGGCGCTGGCGCTTGCCGCTGCGGTCGCCGCGTCGAACGACCAGTGGCAGGCCTCGTTCCTGTGGCTGGGAATCGCCCTGATCGTCGATGGCGTCGACGGCCCGTTCGCGCGCCGCTTCGATGTCAGTGAGCGGCTGCCGTGGTTCGACGGCGGATTGCTCGATTTCGTCATCGACTACGCGACTTACGTCTTCGTTCCCGCCATGATCCTCGTTCGCAGCGGCCTGCTGGCGCCGCCGTTCTCGATCATCGCCGGCATCGTCGTGGCCGTGGTCGGCGCGCTCTATTTCGCCGACACCAGAATGAAGACGCCGGAGGCGGCGTTCCGGGGCTTCCCGGCGGTGTGGAACGTCGTCGTGTTCCAGCTCATGGTGTACAAGTGGCCGGAGCCGGTGACGCTCGCCATCATCGCCGTCTTCGCCGTCGTCACCTTCACCGGCGTCGAGTTCGTGCACCCGGTGCGCGTCGTCCGCCTGAGGCCCCTGACGCTGGCGATGGCTGCCCTATGGGCCGTGCTTGGTTTGACCGCCCTGATCTACAATCTCGCGCCCCCGACCTGGGTTGTGGTGGTGTTCGCGCTGGTCAATGCCTACTTCACAGTCATCGGTGTCTATCTGCAGCTGACGCGGCCGAAGATCGCCACCTAGGGAGAGCGCATGGACCTCGTCGGCTGGATCACCGACCCGAACATCCTCGCAAGCCTTCTCACCCTTACGGTGCTCGAGATCGTTCTCGGCATCGACAATATCGTCTTCATCTCGGTCATCGTCGGCAAACTGCCCGGTGAGCAAGGCACGCGGGCGCGCCAGATCGGTCTGGCGCTGGCGCTCATCTTCCGCATCGCGCTGCTTTCCGTGCTGTTCGCGCTGATCGGCCTGACGGCGCCGCTGTTCACGCTGTTCGGCCACGGCTTCTCGCTGCGCGATCTCGTCCTGCTCGCCGGCGGTCTCTTCCTGCTGGTCAAGGCAACGCAGGAGATCCACAAGGACGTCGAAGCCGGAGGTGAGGAAGCCGAGGAGGCGAAAGCAGCCGAAAAGGCGACCGGCGCCGCATTCGGGGCGATCATCGCCCAGATCGTCGTCATCGACGTGGTGTTCTCGATCGATTCCATCGTCACCGCCATTGGCATCGCCGAGCATGTCGGCGTCATGATCGTTGCGGTGATCCTTGCCGTTGCGGTGATGTACGCCGCCTCCGGCGCGATCGCCGGGTTCATCCATCGCCACCCGACGACACGCATGCTGGCGCTGGCATTCCTGCTGATGATCGGCTTCTCGCTTACTGCCGACGGCCTCGGCTTCCACATTCCGCGCGGTTACCTCTATGCCGCGATGGTCTTCTCCGCCCTGGTCGAGGTGCTGAACACGCTCGCCCGGCGCAACCGCGCCAAGCGCGTGCCGTGAGCGTCGCCGCGGTCGACACGGCCACGCCGCGCCTGCCGACGTGGATCACGTCTGCGCGCCTGGTCATGGCGGTGTACTTCGCCGAGGCTGTGACCATGGGAACCTGGTTCCCGCGCATCCCCGACGTGCAGGCCGCCCTCGGCCTCGGCCCGGCGCAACTCGCCATCGCTCTGCTCGGCTCGTCCACCGGCGGCTTCATTGCCTCGATGTTCGCGCCACGTCTGATCGAGCGGATCACGCCGCGCCGGGCGATGATGCTGGGCTTCCTGCTCTATTGCCTGGCGCTCGAGTTGCCGGGATGGGCATGGGACACGTGGAGCCTGCTCGCCGCGCTGTTCATCATGGGCACGACCTATGTGCTCATCGATCTGTCGATGAACGTCGAGGCCGCGCGCATCCAGCAGGCCACCGGCCGGCGCATCATGAGCAAGTGCCACGGCTTCTGGAGCCTCGGCTCGATCTGCGGGCTGCTCGTCGGTGCGATGTTCGCCGGGCTGCACACGGACTTGCGCTGGCAGGCGGTCGTCGTCGGCGTCGTCGCCGTTCCGGTAGGCGCGCTGCTCGGCAAGGCGCTGCCCGTCGTCGCGCCGGCCGTGCGGGCGAAGGTGCGGGAATTTCCGGTCACGCTGCCGACTCCGGCGCTGGCCACGCTCTGCATCTTCGCTTTCGGTGTGCTGCTCGCCGAGCTGACCACGCGCAACTGGGGCGCGGTTTACCTGAGGGAGGCCCTTGGCGCTTCGCCCGCGCTCGGCGGCATCGGCCTCGCCGAATTTTCGCTGTTCATGGCCATCGGCCGCCTGTCCGGTGACCGGCTCACCGAGCGGTTCGGGCCGGTCGTGCTTGGCCGCGGAGCCGCCGCACTCGCCGTTGTCGGCGTCGGCCTTCTGCTGGTGGCACATGGCGCCATCGTTGCGGCTGTGGCTCTGGCCGCGCTCGGCCTTGGCGTCTCGGTCGGCTATCCGCTCACCGTCACCGCCGCCGCCTCGCGCGGCGACCGCACGCCGGCGCGCAATGTCGCATCGCTCTCGGCGGTGTCGTATGTGGCCTCGGTGGTCGGCCCGCCGCTCGTCGGCTTCGTCGCACAATCGGCCGGTCTGCGCTGGGGCCTCGCGACCATCCTCCCGCTGATGATACTCTCGGCGCTGTTCGCCGGGTCGCTGCGCCGCCGGCCGTTGGCCGAAAGCGCCGCGCCGCGCTAGGCTGGCGTCCGTCAACTGCAGACGGAGTGCCTTCCCGCAATGCCCAATGTCATCCGCATCGAACGTAACGGCGGCCCCGAGGTCATGGAGTGGGTGGAGGTGCCGGAGCAGGCGCCAGGCCCGGGAGAGGTGCTCCTCCGCCAGACGGCGATCGGCCTCAACTTCGCCGACGTGTACGCCCGCATCGGCCTTTACAAGGCGCCGCTTCCGGCGGTCATCGGCTCCGAGGGCGCCGGCGTCATCGAGGCGCTGGGTCCCGAGGTCAGCGGCTTCAAGGTTGGCGATCGCGTCGTCTATATGGGCGTCAACGGCGCCTACGCCGACGTGCGGCTCGCACCGGCGGAGCGGTTGGTGAAACTCCCCGCCGGCATCGACGAGCGCACCGCGGCCGCCGTCTTCCTTAAGGGTCTCACCGTCTATTATCTGCTGTTCCGCACGTTCAAGGTGGGCAAGGGCACCACCATCCTCTGGCATGCCGCTGCCGGCGGTGTCGGCACCATCGCCTGCCAGTGGGCCGCTTCGCTCGGCGCAACCGTCATCGGTACCGTCGGATCGGAGGCAAAGGCGGAACTCGCCAGGGCCAATGGCTGCACCTTCGTCATCAACTACGCCCGCGAGAATTTCGTCGAGCGCGTCAAGGAGATCACCGGCGGCGCCGGCGTCGACGTCTGCTACGATTCGATCGGCAAGGACACGTTCCCGGCCTCCCTCGATTGCATCCGCCCCATGGGGATGTGGGTGACGTTCGGCAACGCGTCCGGTCCCGTGCCGCCGTTCGCACCGCTGCTCCTGATGCAGAAGGGATCGCTGTTCGCGACGCGGCCGACGACCGGCCATTACCTGGCGAAGCGCGCCGACCTCGAACAGGCGGCCGACGCGCTGTTCCGGGTCATCAAGGACGGCACGGTGAAGGTCACCGTCGGCCAGACCTTCCCCCTCAAGGATGCCGCCGAGGCGCACCGGGCGCTGGAAGCGCGCCAGACGAGTGGGGCGACGGTGCTGCTGCCGTAGCCGTGGCGAGGCTGGTTTTCCCCAAGGCGCCTGACCAAAATGAAGGCGGGCGTGCCGAAAAATAGCGTTTGAACAGCAAATAGGCATAATCCATTGTCGAGGCATGGGTTCTGCTCAACTGCGCGACGCGCGGCCGCTGGCTGCCGCGGGCGGTTCTCCCTGCCGGGCAGGGAAATGAAGGCGCGATGGGAAGGCTGACCACGCACGTACTCGATACCGCTTCCGGCAAGCCGGCGGCGGGGCTGACCATCGAACTGTTCCGGCTGGGCAACGGCGCCGAGCCGCTGGCGACGGTCACGACCAACGCCGATGGCCGCGTGGACAAACCGCTGCTCGAGGGCGCGGCCCTTGCCGCTGGCACCTACGAGCTGCGCTTCCATGCCGGCGAATATCTGCGCCGCACCGGCGCGCGCCTGCCCGACCCGGCGTTCCTCGACGTGGTGCCGATCCGCTTCGGCATCGCCGCGCCGGGCGAACACTATCACGTGCCGCTGCTGCTCTCGCCGTACGGCTACTCGACCTATCGGGGCAGTTGATGCGGCCTACCATTCGTTTCATCCGACGCGGCCGGCTGGTCGAGCTCGTTGACGTGCCGCCGACGATGCTGCTGCTCGACTACCTGCGCGAGAACGAAGGCTCGACTGGCACCAAGGAGGGCTGCGGCGAGGGAGACTGCGGCGCCTGCACGGTGGCGCTCGGGCGGTTGCGTGATGGCAAGCTCGTCTACGAGCCGGTCAACGCGTGCATCCAGCTTCTCGGGCAGGTGGATGGCTCCGAGGTCGTGACCATCGAGGATCTGGTGCAGACCAACGGTACGCTGCATCCGCTCCAGCTCGC
>DASZQY010000114.1:0-3093 GCA_035549395.1 Bauldia sp. | reverse complement strand
GCGCGTGCAGACGGGCACCCTCACCTTCCGCGATATTCTAACGCATGCCCCAGCCATGGAACGCGTGATCCGCCTCGGCCAGCGCGCCGCCGCCTCGCAGATCCCGATCCTGATCGAAGGCGAATCGGGCGTCGGCAAGGAACTGATCGCGCGCGCCATCCAGGGAAGCAGCGACCGCAAGTCGAAGCCGTTCGTGACCGTGAACTGCGGCGCCATTCCCGACAACCTCGTCGAGAGCATCCTCTTCGGGCACGAGAAGGGCGCCTTCACCGGCGCGGCCGACAAGCACACCGGCAAGTTCCGCGAGGCGCACGGCGGCACGCTCTTCCTCGACGAAGTCGGCGAACTGCCGCTCGACATCCAGGTGAAGCTGCTGCGCGCGCTCCAGGACGGCGAGATCGACCCAGTTGGCGCCAAGCGGCCGCTGCGCGTCGACTTCCGCCTGATCTCGGCGACGAACAAGAGCCTGATCGACCTGGTCAAGGCCGGCAAGTTCCGCGAGGATCTCTACTACCGGCTGAATGTGTTCCCGATCCGGGTGCCGCCACTGCGCGAGCGGCGCGACGACATCGCTGCCCTTGCGCGCCATTTCGTCGCGCGCTTCGCCGCCGAGGAAGGCAAGGCCTTCATTCGCGGCATCAACACGGCGACGCTGCAAATGCTGACCGCCTACGACTGGCCCGGCAATGTCCGCCAGCTCGAAAATGCAGTGTTCCGAGCCATCGTGCTCGCCGACGGGCCGGTGCTGACGGTGGACGAGTTTCCGCAGATCGCGGCGCAGGTGAATGGCGCCGCGTGGAACGCCGAGGCCGCGCGGGACGGCGAGCCATCGCCGAAGGCCGCGGCGCCGGCAACGGAGGAGATCGAGCCCGTCGATCTCGACTTCGGCCTGCCGCCATTGCCTGAGACACCGCTCCCCGGCGACCAGATCGCTGCCGTCGGCGCCGACGGCGAGGTCCGCCCGCTGGCCGAAGTCGAGGCGGCGATGATCCGCCTGGCGCTGGAGCGCTACAGCGGACGCATGACGGTGGTCGCGCGGCGGCTGGGAATCGGCCGTTCCACGCTTTATCGCAAGCTCAAGGAGCTTGGCATTTCTGACACAGTTGCCGGAATAGCAGCCGAATAGCCGGTAAATTCCCCTTGAGGGGGCGGCAGCAAGGTTGAATCCGCCGCGGCTTTGGCCTTTTTCTTTACCGGACTCGGCCCATCCTTGCTCCGGACAGAAACAAGGCCCGACGCCCCATGATCCTGCGTGTTGTGCTTGCGGCTGCGACCGCCGCTTCCTTGCTCGCCCTCGCCCCGACCGGTGCCCTGGCCGCCAAGGCCAAGGTCGCGCCGACTCCGAAGGTCGTGAACAGCGCCTACGACTACCCGGTCTATGACGGCGTCATCGACCCGATGAACGCCGCCATTCGCTCCGAACTGGCCGACGCCGGGACACAGGGCAGCTTTCTGGAAAAACGCGACGCGGCGGGGGTCGCGGAATACTACGCCGAGCAGGGCTACATGCCGATCTGGATCGAGGACGGCAAGCTCAGCGATCGGGCGCTGAAGGTCATCGCGCGCATCAAGCAGGCCGCCGAGGATGGACTCGACCCGAGCTGGTACCAGCTTCCGCCCGCGCAGTTCGGTGCGCTGACCATGCCGACGGCGGCGGGCATAGCGCACGCAGACGTCGAGCTGTCGAACGCAGTCGTGACTTTCGCCCGCAACCTGCATTCTGGCAGGCTCGATCCCAATGCCGTGAGCCCGAACTTCAGCTATCAGCCGAACCTTCTCGACCCGCTCGCCGTGCTGGCAGCCGCCTCGACCAGCACCGACGAGGGCGCGCTGTTCACGTCGTACAATCCGCCGCATCCGGAATTCCAGGCGCTGCGCGAGCGGCTGGCGGAAATCCGCAACCAGCCTGCCGCGACACCGGTGATGGTGGCTGACGGTCCGACGCTGAAGGCCGGCATGTCCGACTGGCGGGTGGTGAACCTGCGCCAGCGTCTGAACATTGCCGATCAGGTCAGCGATCCGCTCGTCTACGACGACGGCGTCGTGGCCGCCGTGAAAGCGTGGCAGGCAAGCAAGGGCCTGAAGGCGGACGGTATGCTGGGCAAGGCGAGCCTCGCCGTGCTGAACGCGGTGCCCGCGAACCCGGTGTCGACGATCCTGGTCAACATGGAACGCTGGCGCTGGATGCCGCAGGACCTCGGGCCATTCTACGTCCGCGTCAACATCCCGAACTTCAACCTCGACATCTACCGCAACGACAAGGTCATCTTCACGACGCGCATCGTCGTCGGGCAGACCGACAAGCAGACGCCGATCTTCTCCGACGAGATCGAGACCGCCGACGTCAACCCGACGTGGAACGTGCCGTCTTCGATCGCGACCAAGGAGATGCTGCCGAAGGCGATCGCCAACCCGGCGTCGCTGGCCGGCTACCAGGTGTTCGAGAATCTCGACGGCAGCTTCCGGCCGGTCGATCCGATGCAGGTCGACTGGTCGAGCGTCGACATGCGCCGCATCCAGATCAAGCAGCCGCCGGGCGACGACAATGCGCTGGGCTCGATCAAGTTCCTGTTCCCAAATCCCTATGCCGTGTACCTCCACGACACGCCGTCCAAGAGCTTCTTCCAGCGCGACTACCGGGCGCTGAGCCATGGCTGCATGCGGGTGCAGAACCCATGGGACTTTGCCGCGGTGCTGCTCCAGGACGACCCGAACGTTTCGGTAGCCAAGCTGAAGGCGCTGGTCGGCGGCAGGGAGACGGCGGTGGCGCTCACCCACAAGATCCCGGTCCACATCACCTATTTCACTGCGTGGATCGACGATTCCGGCGAGCTCCAGCTCCGCAACGACCTCTACGGTCATGACAAGGAAATGGAGAAGGATCTCGGCCTGAGCTGAGGCGGAGGGCAAGTCTCCCGATAATTAGCGGGGAAGGCCCGGGCATCGCCGCTCTCGTTCCGAGCCTTCGATTCGGTGGAAAATCGAATTGCGCCCGAGGCTTATCGTCAAGGGGGCTTCCCGAATCAGCCTTCTATTTGCCATGATCCGTCCCTAATCGTTGATGCCACTGGCGGATGGCCTGTCCGATAGGGC
>DASZQY010000113.1:0-9949 GCA_035549395.1 Bauldia sp. | reverse complement strand
ATCGCCGGCCTCTACACCGCCCCGCCGTCCGAAGACCCAAACGCGACGTTGATCGACACGGTCGAGAAGATCACCCCGGCGATCGAAGCGATGGCAGGCGGCGCCGCCTCCGAACTGTCACGTGGCGGGATGGAGACGAAGATAGCTGCCGGCAAGATCGCCACCGTCGCAGGAACGACGATGGTCATTGCATCGGGACGCGAGTTGAACCCGCTGGCGCGCATCTCGGCGGGCGAGAAGTGCACCTGGTTCCTGCCCGAGGCAAGTCCCGTCACTGCCCGCAAGCGTTGGATCTCGGGCACGCTGGAAACGCATGGCGCGCTGGTCGTGGACGACGGCGCCGTGCGTGCGCTGCGCGCAGGCAAGAGCCTGCTCCCCGCCGGCGTGCGCCGCGTCGAGGGTCGTTTCCAGCGCGGCGATGCGGTCGCCATCCGTTCCGAGGCCGGCGAGGAGATTGCCCGCGGGCTGGTCGCCTACGACCACGACCACGCCGAGAAGATCGCCGGCCGCAACAGTGGCGAGATCGAAAAGATTCTAGGATATGCGGGTCGCGCCGAGATGGTGCACCGCGACGATATGGCGATGCGCGGCGAATAAACTTCAGACGCGCGCCTTTGCCGCCGCATTCTGCACCGCGCGGCGCTCAAGCTGCATCGTGATCAGGTCGTAGGATCTGCGCAGCAGGGCGATCGCAGCCTTCACGTCATCGGCATGGCGGATGCGAAAGCTGACCCACCCGCTGTCCGGCAGGAAGCGATGCGGCGCCGCCAATCCGGCAGCGACCAGCTCCTCGCGCACCGCACGCGGAAACGGAACATCGAGCAGCGTATTACCGTGCAGATGGCCGATCTCGCGGCCTCCAATCGTGAACTCCACCGCGCCGAACTGATGCGGGCCGGATCGAACGCCGGGCCAATCCAGGACCGCGGAGCGGATAGTCTCGGAAGCTGACGCCATGCCCGATAGATAGGTCCTCGAAGCTGGATGTCACCGGTCCGGCGGCACCTCGGCGTTCGCCGGCACGCCGGCCTTCTGCTCGCGGAAGAAGATGAAGAGCCCGGCCAGGATGATGATGGCGGCACCGATAACCGTTTGCAGGCTCGGTGTGTTGCTGAACACGAAGTAGCCGAAGATCACGCCCCACACGATCATCGTGTACTGGTACGGCACGACGACCGAAGCCGGCGCCAGTGCGAGCGAGCGATTGACACCGATGGTGGCGACAAGCGCGCCGAGGCCGAGCACGCAGAGCAGGACGCCTTCGGTCCACGAGGTCGGCGTTCGCCATGCGAAGGGCGAACCGACGACACCCATGATAAGCCCGCCGGCGACCTGCCAGGCGGCCATGACCGTGTCGTGGGTGCGCCTGAGCACACGCGTTACGACGAGGTAGAGGGAATAGATGATGCTGCCGGCGAACGCGATCAGCGCCGGCGCGCCGAAAGACGATGCCGACGGCCCAAGCGCGATGATCACGCCGACGAAACCGACGAGCACCGCCAGCCAGCGACGCCAGCCAACTCTCTCGCCGAGAAAGACCGCGGCCATGATTGTCACGTAGATCGGGCCGGCGAGGTAGTACGTCATCGCGTCCGCGAGCGGCAGCTTGCTCACCGCCCAGTAGAACAGCGTCGTCTCGCCCGCCGCCATGACGACCCGCAGCGCCTGCAGCCATGGCCGCTCGACATGGATGAATGAGCGCCAGCCCATGCGCCGCACGACCGGCGCCAGCAGCACCGCAGCCGCGATGCTGCGGAAGAGCATGATCTGCGGCGCCGAGTAACTCGCCGCCAGCCACTTCCCCAGCGTGTCGTTGAGCGAAAAGACGAAGATCGCGCCAACCATCAGAGCGATGCCGGCGAGGTTGTTCTGTTCGCGGGGGGCGATCGCCACTGCGCCTGACATTGTGCTTGTTTTTGTTGCGTTGGCTGCTGCGGGCTGGCCATGGATGCCTCCTCCGCCAGCCCGAGTCCAGCGGAATTGCGCGACTTGTGACCGAGGAATTTGCAACCCGCGTTTCGCTGTGCCAAACACCCGCTGCCGGGCACGATTGTCCGGCAACGAGCGCCCTATGAGTATCGCCGAAGACCTGAGATCAGCGCCTGCCGCAACCGATGTCGCCCGCGAGATGGCGGCTATCGGCAAGGCCGCGCGTGCCGCCGCCGGCGCCCTGGCGCTGGCGGGAGCCGAGGCAAAGAACCGCGCCCTCCGCGCCGCAGCGGTTACGATCCGTCGCAACAGCTCCCTGATCCTCGCCGAGAATGCGAAGGACGTCGCCGACGTCATCCGTTCCGGCAACACCGCCGCATTCGCCGACCGCACCAGACTCGACGAGAAGCGCATCGAGGCCGTCGCCCGCGCCGTCGAGGAGGTCGCCGCCCTGCCCGACCCGGTTGGCACGGTCATCGCGGCCTGGGACCGCCCGAACGGGCTGCACATCGAGCGCGTGCGCACGCCTCTCGGCGTCATCGGAATCATTTACGAGGCGCGCCCCAACGTCACCGCCGATGCCGCTGCGCTTTGCGTCAAGGCCGGCAACGCGGCGATCCTGCGCGGCGGTTCCGATGCGTTCCGTTCTTCGGTGGCGATCCATCGCTGCTTCGTCGAGGGTCTCATCTCGGCCGGGTTACCGGCGACGGCCGTGCAACTCGTGCCGACCCGCGACCGCGCCGCCGTAGGCTTCATGCTGACCGGCCTCGACGGCAACATCGATGTCATCGTTCCCCGCGGCGGCAAGAGCCTCGTCGCCCGCGTGCAGCAGGAAGCACGGGTGCCTGTATTCGCGCACCTCGAGGGCGTGTGCGCCGTGTATGTCCACGCCAAGGCCGACCTGGCCATGGCGGAGAAGATCGTCGTCAACGCCAAGATGCGGCGGGTCAGCGTCTGCGGCGCCGCCGAAACCATGCTGGTCGATCGCGCCGTCGTCGGCACGCACCTGAAGCCTTTGCTCGAGGCACTGCAGAAGGCCGGCTGTGCCATCCGCGGCGACGACACCGTGCGCGCAACCGTCGCGAACGTGACGCCGGCGACCGAGGCGGACTGGTCGACCGAGTTCCTCGACGCCATCATCGCCGTCAAGGTCGTCGACGATCTCGACGCGGCGATCTCCCACATCGGCCGCTATGGCTCCCATCACACCGACTCGATCGTCACCGACGATCCGCTTGCGGCGGCGAAGTTCCTCGCCGAGGTCGATAGCGCGATCGTCCTTCACAACGCCTCGACACAGTTCGCCGACGGCGGCGAGTTCGGCATGGGAGCGGAAATCGGCATCGCTACCGGCCGCATGCATGCGCGCGGCCCGGTCGGGGTCGAGCAGTTGACCAGCTTCAAGTATCGCGTCCACGGCTCCGGTCAGGTCCGCCCTTGACGGCGACGCCGTGGCCTGAAGATGCCGACCTGCGCCTGCCGCCCTTTTATCCCGGCATGCGCATCGGCCTGTTCGGTGGTTCCTTCGATCCGCCGCATGAGGGGCACCTGAAGGTCAGCCTGGTCGCCCTCAAGGTTCTTCGCCTCGACGCGGTGTGGTGGCTGGTGTCGCCGCACAACCCGCTGAAACGGAACGCGCCGTCCGCCGACCTTCATCGCCGCATTGCCGCAGCCCGCCGCATGGCCGGGCACCCGGCAATCAGGGTCACCGGCATCGAGGCAGCGCTTGGCACCCGCTATACGGCCGATACGCTGCGCCGGCTGCTGCCGCGGCTTCGCGGCATTTCGCCGGTCTGGATGATGGGTGCCGACAATCTGGCGAGTTTCCACCACTGGCGCGAATGGTGGGAAATAGCCGATGCACTGCCGATGGCGGTCTTTAACCGTCCCGGATCGTCGCGCGATGCCCTGGCCTCGCCGGCGGCGCACGCACTGTGGCGCGCGCGCCACGACCCCTCGGATGCGGCATTGTTGGCCGCAATGCCGCCGCCCGCCTGGGTTTTCCTGCCCACTCCGCACGTCGACGTCTCCTCGACGGCCCTGCGGCAGAACCAGTCGGCGTCTTGAAAGCTTCACCGTCGTACGCATATCCTTGCCTTGTGCCGCGCTGGTGCGGCGCATGGTGAAAAGCAGACCCGACGGAGGGACTGAAACCTGACAACCGCAGTTCGTAGTGGGGAAGTTCGCACACGCGCTCCCCGACTTGCGACCGCCCGCCGTGAACTCGCAGCCGCGGCCGCCCTCAAGGTGGTTCAGACCAGCCTTGAAGATTCCAAAGGCGAGGATATCGCCACCATCAACATCATCGGAAAGTCGTCGCTCGCCGACTACATGGTAGTGGCCACCGGGCGCTCGCAGCGTCACGTCGCGGCGATGGCTGAACGGCTGGTCGAGGATCTCAAGGCCGCCGGCAGCCATGACGTTCGCGTCGAGGGTCTGCGCTCGGCTGACTGGGTGCTAATCGACAACGGCGACATCGTCGTCCACGTCTTCCGGCCGGAAATCCGGGCATTCTACAATCTCGAGAAGATGTGGCGCGCCGAACACCCGGCCGCGCCGGTCGAGGTCTAGACTAGCGGCAGCCGCCGTCCGCACCGGGCGGACAGGGGACCGGCATGCTGATTACCGTCGCTGCCATCGGCCGCCTCAAGGATGGGCCGGAGCGGGAACTCTGCGAACGATATCTGTCCCGCGCCAGCGCGGCCGGACGGGCGCTTGGGCTGACTTTCGCCACGCGCGAACTGGCTGAGAGCCGGGCGACGAGTCCCGCGGCCCGCAAGACGCAGGAGGCAACCGCCCTGCTGGACGCCTTGCCCGCCGGCGCGGCAGTGATCGCGTTGGACGAAGGTGGCAGATCGGTCGACAGCCGCTCATTGGCCGAACGCGTCGCGCACTGGCGTGACGATGGAATCGGAACCCTCGCTTTCGTGATCGGCGGGCCGGATGGCCATGGGCAGGCGCTCCTCGACAGGGCATCGCTGCGGCTGGCGTTTGGCGCCATGACATGGCCACATCAGCTTGTTCGGATAATGGTCTTCGAGCAGCTCTACCGCACCGTGACGATCCTTTCCGGCCACCCCTATCATCGCGATTGATGCGTCTCTCCCAAGCCGCCCTCGCCGCCTGCCTGATCGCCTTTCCCGCGGGCGCGGCTTGGGCGCAGGATGCGCCGCCAGCAGCCGCACCGACGGTGCCCGACACCGCGCCCACCGCCTCGGGGGCGTCCGGCGACTCCTCGGCAAGCAAGGCCGAGCTGATCGCGGTTACGGAAGATATCCAGCTCACCGCGGAACGGGAGGCAGAACTTCAGAAGCAGATCGACGACATCGACAAGGAGCGTGCCAACCTCAATCAGGCCCTGATCGACAGCAACACCGAGGTCCAGCGGCTGGAAGGGGCCATCACTGACGCCGAAAAACGCCTCGGCGACATCGTCGACAAGGAGAGCGCGCTTCGCGCCTCGCTGAACGCCCGCCGCGACGTCCTGGCCGATGTGCTCGCCGCCCTCCAGCGCATGGGCCGCCGCCCGCCGCCGATACTGTTCGTCGAGCCCGAGGACGCGCTCGCCTCGATCCGCTCTGCCATCCTGCTCGGTGCGGTCGTCCCCGACCTGCGCTCGGCCGCCGATCAGGTCGCCAGCGATCTCGCCGCGCTCGTCACCGTTCGCCAGCAGAAGGAGCAGGATCGCGACCAGCTTCGCGCCAATGCCCAGGCGTTAGCCGAAGGCCATGCCAAGATCGCGATGCTGATCGAAGAGCGGCAGAAGCAACGGGATGTTTCGGCCGGCCAGCTTCAGGCCGAACAGGCCCGCGCGGCCACTCTGGCCGACCAGGCGACAAGCCTGAAGGATCTCATCGCCCGCATGGAGCAGGAGAACGCCACGGCTGCGGCCGCGGCCGCGGCGGCGGCCAAGGCGACGGCTGAAGCGGCGCAGGCGCCGCCGGGCAAGCCGCCCCAATCACTGGGCGACGCCGACCGCCTGACGCCAAAGGTCGCTTTTGCCGATGCCAAGGGTCTCCTGCCGATGCCGGTTAACGGCAGTCAAATCAAGGCGTTCGGCGACGATGACGGGATTGGCGGAAAAACCGAAGGCATTTCGCTCGCGACCCGGTCGGGAGCCGAGGTCTCCTCGCCCAGCGACGGCTGGGTGGTCTACGCCGGACCGTTCAGAAGCTACGGCCAGCTATTGATAATCAACGCCGGCGACGGCTATCATGTGCTGCTGGCGGGCATGGAGCGGATTGACGTTCAGCTCGGCCAGTTCGTGCTTGCCGGCGAGCCCGTGGCGGCGATGGCTTCGCAGAGGCTGGCGAGTGTAGGCCCCGTTAACTTGGGCGGCACGCAGCCTGTGCTCTATATCGAATTTCGCAAGGACGGGGCCCCGATTGACCCTGCTCCGTGGTGGGCGGCATCCAACGTGGAAAAGGTAGGCGGATGATTCGCAAGGTTTCTCTGGTTGTCGCCGGCATTGCGATCGGCGTATTGGCGACCGTCGGCCTCACCGAGCCGCAATTATTGTCGGGCTCGCAGGCCAATGCGGCCAATTCCGACGCCTATCACGATCTCAATCTGTTCGGTGACGTCTTCGAACGGGTGCGCAGCGACTATGTCGAGGTGCCCGACGACAACAAGCTGATCGAGTCGGCGATCGACGGCATGCTGGCCGGACTGGATCCGCATTCGAGCTACATGAATGCCAAAGATTACAAGGACATGCAGGTCCAGACGAGCGGCAAGTTCGGCGGGCTCGGCATCCAGGTGATCATGGGCGATGACGGCATCATCAAGGTCATTACCCCGATGGACAACACGCCGGCGGCCAAGGCCGGCATCCTTGCCAACGACCAGATCATCGCCCTCGATGGCGAGTCGCTTGACGGCGTCGGACTTGAGCAAGCCGTGGACAAGATGCGCGGCGATGTAGGCACCCCGATCACGCTGACGATCAAGCGTGCCGGCGTCGACAAGCCGTTTGACGTCAAGCTGGTCCGTGCCGAGATCACGGTCGACGCCGTCACCGGACGCGCCGAAGGCAACGTGATCTACGTGCGCATCGCCCAGTTCAGCGAGCAGGCCTTCGACGGCCTCAAGACCCAGATCGACAAATACACCAAACAGATCGGTGCGGATAAGGTCCAGGGCATCATCGTCGACCTGCGCAATAATCCGGGCGGTCTGCTCGACCAGGCGGTCGCCGTATCCGACGCCTTCCTCGACCAGGGCGAGATCGTTTCGACCCGTGGTCGCCGCGAGGATGAGACGCAGCGCTTCAACGCCCATGCCGGCGACATTGCCGACGGCAAGCCGGTGATCGTGCTGGTCAACGGCGGCTCGGCCTCCGCCTCCGAGATTGTCGCCGGTGCCCTACAGGACCAGCGCCGCGCGACCATTCTCGGCACCCGCAGCTTCGGCAAGGGCTCGGTGCAGACGATCATCCCGCTCGGCAATGACGGAGCGCTGCGACTGACGACGGCCCGCTACTACACGCCGTCCGGCCGCTCGATCCAGGCCAAGGGCATCGAGCCGGACATCGAGGTCGTGCAGGAATTGCCACCCGATCTCGCCAAGCAGTTCGACGGCAACGTCGGCGGCGAATCGAGCCTCAAGGGCCACCTTGCCAACCCCAACGACAAGGCTGGCGCTCAGGATCAGTCGGGCTCGCTGGCCTATGTGCCGCCGGACCCGAAGGACGACAAGCAGCTTAACTACGCGCTCAACCTGCTGCGCGGCCTGCAGGTCAACGCAGCCTTCCCGCCGGACCCGAATCGGGCCATACCGAACTAGACCGTAGGGCGCCGATTCGGCGCCCTACCTTCATTCGGCACCGGCGGACGAATGAAAGAAGAGCTGGCCAAGCCGCTTGGCTTGAAGAAGACGAAGCGCACGCTGTCGCGAAGCCAGCGGCTGGCCGGCACGGCTGCATTGGCAGTGCTCGCAATCGCCGCCAGCGGGGCGGCCGCCTGGTGGTTCATCCCCGGCGCCAAGGGCCCGACCGCAACTGCGGTCATCGCGCAAGCCGTAAAGCCTGCAATGCCCCCGCCGGAAGAAACCGCCTCGCTGCCCCCGCCGGGCGCCGGGCTGACCGAAGTCCCCGCGCCTGGCGATGCCTTGAGCGACGTCGCCGGCGGCAACAAGGTGACCATAATCGATCCGTCGGCGCCGCCGCCGATCCAGCTTGCGGCGCTGCCCGACAAGGATCTGGTCGAAACCAGCGACAAGGGGCCCCTGCCGCGCATTGGCGCAGACGGGCGCCGACCACTGGAAGTCTACGCTCGCCCGGCCGCCGGCGAGGCCGCTGGCAGCATCCGCATCGCTATCGTCGTCGGTGGTCTCGGTCTCGACCCGGCCGGCACGAAACAGGCGATCGGCGAGCTCCCCGGTCCGGTGACCCTGGCATTCGCGCCGTATGGCGACCACCTCGGCGACGAGACCGCAGCAGCGCGCCAGGCCGGTCACGAGTTGCTGCTCCAGATACCCGAGGAGCCGTTCAACTATCCCAAGACCGATCCCGGCCCGAATACGCTGACCACCGACGCCACCGCCGACGTTAACAAGGGACGGCTTCGCTGGTTCCTCGGGCGAATGACCAACTATGTCGGCGTGACCAACTACATGGGCGGGCGCTTCTCCGGCGAGCAGAACGCGCTCGCACCCGTTATGCAGGAAGTCGCCGGACGAGGTCTGCTCTACCTCGACGATGGCTCCTCGCTACGCAGCAAGGCTGCCGACATCGCCGGAACCACCATGCCGTTCCTGCGCGCCGACATCGTGCTCGACGCCGATCTCAGCCCGGACGCCATCGACGCCAATCTGAAGCAGCTCGCAGCGATCGCCCGCCAGCGCGGCTACGCCATCGCCACCGCCACGGCCTTTCCGGCGACCATTGACCGCGTTGCCGCTTTTGCAGCCGCTGCCCAGCAGAATGGCGTTACACTTGTTCCGGTGACCGCCCTCCTTCCACCGCCAGCATGACCAAGACTATCGACATCGAAAGACTCCCCTACCGGCCATGCGTCGGCATCGCGCTGTTCAACGCCAGGGGCCAGGTGTGGATCGGCAATCGTTCCGACGAGCAAGCCGAGGGCGAAGGTGAAGGCCATTGGTGGCAGATGCCACAGGGCGGTCTCGACAAGGGCGAGGACCCATACAAGGCGGCGCTGCGCGAGCTCTACGAAGAAACGTCGGTCAGCACGGTCCGCATGCTCAAGGAAGCGCCGGGCTGGTTTACCTATGACCTGCCGCCGGAACTCGTCGGCCAGTCGTGGGGCGGCCGCTATCGCGGGCAGAAACAGAAGTGGTTCGCACTTGCCTTCGAGGGCAAGGAGGCGGAGATCGACGTGCTCCATCCCGGCGGTGGCAAGTTCAAGGCCGAGTTCTCGAGCTGGCGCTGGGAAAAGCTGGCCAAGCTGCCCTCCCTGATCGTGCCGTTCAAGCGCAAGGTGTACGAGCAGGTGGTCGAGGCGTTCGCGCCCCTCGCTTCGTGATACGCTGGGCCCCGCGCAACGGGAGCAAGCGGCCATGGCAGCCGACCGGGATTCCTCAGGCGTCACCATCCTGCCGCCGTTCATCTATCTGGGCGGCCTCGTCGTCGGCTACCTGGTCGAGTGGCTTTGGCCGTTGCCGATCGTACCCGCCGGCTTTGCCCTGGCGCTGCGCGTACTGGGGGTGGCCGCGGTACTCGCGGGTGCCGGGCTGATTGCCTCGGCCGCGTTCCTGTTCCGCTCTCTCGGCACCGATCTCGATCCGCATCGCCCAACGACCGTCATCGCCACCGCCGGTCCCTACACGTTCACCCGCAACCCGATGTATCTCGGCATGGCTCTGATACTTGGCGGATTGTCCTTCGTCGGCAACGCGCTCTGGCCGCTCATCGCGGTGATCCCCGTGGTCTGGTGGATCCGGACGCAGGTGATCGCGAAGGAGGAGACCTATCTCGAAGCGAAGTTCGGCGCCGAGTATCTGGCGCTGAAGACGCGGACGCGGCGCTGGCTGTGAGCGCAATAGCCGTACGGCAGCTTGG
>DASZQY010000112.1:0-2317 GCA_035549395.1 Bauldia sp. | reverse complement strand
GGCGCCGCCAGCATGCGCTTCGCCTATCAGAGCGGGCTCGCCATCAGCCACTGGCAGACTGCCAACCTGTCCTCGGATTTCACCCAGCTCGGCATGGCATGGCGGGTGCCGACCATGCGCACCAGCGCCAGCGGTGGCGATGCCCTCATCATCGAGCCCGGGATACCGGGCGACGGCACGGGCATGGACATCAAGGCGATCCGTATCGACGTGCTGGACTCGTCGTCGTCTTAGGTTTGGCGCGATCCGATATCTACCCCTTGAGATACCCGCCCTTTTCCAGCCATTCGATCACGCGATCGGCGAGGGCCTCGGGGCCGGCAGCGGTCGTATCCAGGCGAAGCTCGGGACGCAGTGGCGCCTCATAGGGCGAATCGATGCCGGTGAAGTTGCGGATTTCGCCCGCACGGGCCTTCCGGTAGAGGCCCTTCGGATCGCGCCCTTCGGCGACCGCGAGCGGCGTATCGACATAGACCTCAACGAACTCGCCAGCCTCCACCAGCTCGCGCGCCATGTCGCGTTCCGAACGGAAGGGCGAGATGAACGACACCAGCACGATCAGCCCAGCGTCGACGAACAGCTTCGCCGCCTCGCCGACACGGCGGATGTTCTCGACACGATCGGCATCGGTGAAGCCGAGATCGCGGTTCAGGCCGTGCCGGACATTGTCGCCATCGAGCAGATAGGTGTGGCGGCCGGCGAGATGAAGCTTTTTCTCGACCAGATTGGCGATGGTCGACTTGCCGGCGCCGGATAGGCCCGTGAACCACAGCACGCACGGCCGCTGGCCGAGGGCCTCGGCGCGCACACGCTTGTTCACGTCGAGCGCCTGCCAGTGAATGTTGGTGGCGCGCCGCAGCCCGAAGCGGATCATGCCGGCAGCGACGGTGGCGTTGCTGAAGCGATCGATGAGGATGAAGGAGCCCGTGGCGCGGTTGACCTCGTACGGGTCGAAGGCGATCGGCTCCGACAGCGACAGGTTGGCAAAGCCGATGTCGTTGAGCGCCAGCGTCTTGGCGGCGAGCGGGCGGAAAGTGTTTTCGATGTCGACCTGGTGCTTGAGCTCGCTGACCGCCGCGCCGATGGTGCGGCCGCCGGCCTTGAGCAGATACGAGCGGCCGGGGAGCAGCGGCTCCTCCGACATCCAGATGACGTTGGCCGCGATCTGATCGGACATCTCAGGCCGCTCGCCGGGCGGCGAAAAGACATCGCCGCGGCTGGCATCGATCTCGCGGTCGAGCGTTATTGTCACGGCGTCGCCGACAGCGGCCGACGGCTGGTCGCCGTCGAAGGACACGATCCGGGCGACACGCGCCTCGGCGCCGGTGCGGGCGACAACGACGGCATCGCCGGGCCGCACTTCGCCCGCGGCGACCGTGCCGGCATAGCCACGGAACGTGGCATCGGGCCGGTTGACCCACTGGACCGGCAGGCGAAGCGCCGATGAATTGCCGCGGTCGGCAACATCGATCTGCTCGAGATAGAGCAGCAGCGGCGGCCCCTTGTACCAGGGCGTGCGCACGCTGCGCTCGATGACGTTGTCGCCGTGGCGGGCCGACATCGGGATGGCGATAACGGTGCGGAAGCCGAGCGGCGCGGCGAACGCCGTGAAGGCGTCGTTGATCTCGGCGAAGCGCGCCTCGTCGAAGCCCACGAGATCGATCTTGTTCACGGCCAGCACGACATGACGGATGCCGAGCAGCGAGGCGATGTAGGCGTGGCGCTTGGTCTGCGTCAGGATCCCGGCGCGGGCATCGACCAGCAGCACGGCGAGATCGGAATTCGACGCGCCGGTCGCCATGTTGCGCGTGTACTGAACGTGGCCGGGCGTATCCGCGACGATGAAACGGCGGCGCTCGGTGGCGAAGTAGCGGTAGGCGACGTCGATGGTGATGCCCTGCTCGCGCTCGGCCTGCAGGCCATCGACGAGCAGCGCGAAGTCGATGTTGTCGCCGTCGGTGCCGTACCTGCCGGAATCGGCCTTCAGCGTGGCGAGCTGATCCTCGAACAGGCGCTTGGAATCGTAAAGCAGCCGGCCGATCAGCGTCGACTTGCCGTCGTCGACGCTGCCACAGGTGAGGAAGCGCAGCTCGTCCTTGCCTTCGTTTGCAGCCAGGAACGCGGCGACACTGGCGGCGGGCGCGGCGTCGTGGGCCATCAGAAGTAGCCCTCGCGCTTCTTCATCTCCATCGAGCCGACCTCGTCGTGGTCGATGAGGCGGCCCTGGCGCTCGGACGTCTTCGCGGCGAACATCTCGGCGACGATCTCCGGCAGCGTCGCCGCGTCGGATTCGATCGCAGCCGTCAGCGGATAGCAG
>DASZQY010000111.1:0-5601 GCA_035549395.1 Bauldia sp. | reverse complement strand
CCAGCCCCCCGTTGAGCCGCACAATTACTCATTCTGCGTCAAGAGTCACCAGCCCCAGCAATTTTGGCGATGCCAAGGGTTAGCAGCGCACATTCACTATGCTTTACGCGGCGCTGCCGGAATTGTAGGCATCAGGGGATGTTCTTTCCCCGCCTCGCGATTGGTCCGTCTATTGGCGCCGCGCTCGTGGCCGCAGGCCTCGCCGCGCCCGGCCTTGCCGGCGCCGACATCGTCATCGGAGTGGCTGGCCCGATGGCCGGCGAATTGGCCCCGCTCGGCGCCGAAATGCGCGATGGTGCAGCACAGGCCGCCGCCGACATAAACGCCGCCGGCGGCGTGCTCGGGCAGCAGGTGACGGTCGAGACCGTCGACGACGGCTGCACCGCCAAGAAGGCCGACGCAGTCGCCAACCAGCTCGCCGGCAAGGGCGCGCTGCTCGTGGTCGGACACTTGTGCCTGCAGGCGTCGATGGCCGGCGCCGCTGTCTATGCCGCCGAGCACATCATCGAGATATCGCCCGGCACGACCTTCCCGAAGTTCACCGACGAGCGCGCCGGCCCCGGTATCTTCCGCATCGCCGGGCGCGACGACGCCGAGGGAGCTTTCGCCGGCACGGCGATTGCCACGCGTTTCCCCGGGGCGCGGATCGCCCTCCTCGATGACGGCACCGGCTACGGCAAGGCACTGACCGACGGCGCCGCCGCCGCGCTCACCGCCGCCGGCAAGGACATTGCCATGCGCAACGCCTACACGCCGGGACAGAAGGACTATGCCTCCATCGCCGGCCAGCTCGCGGCGTCCTCGATCGATGTCGTCTATTTCGGCGGCTCCGATCCCGACGTCGGCACCATCGTCGCCGGCATGCACGACCAGGGCATGCACGCCACCGTGGTCGCCGGCGACGCCCTCCACGACGATGATTACGGCCGCCTCGCCGGCGATGCCGCTGAGGGCACGATGGTGAGTTTCCCCGCCGACCACCGGAAGGACCCATCGGCGGCAAACGTCGTCGCCGGGTTCACCGCGCGCGGCGAAGATCCGGCCGGTTTCGTGCTGCCCGCTTACGCCGCGGTGCAGGTCTGGGCGGCAGCAGTGGCAAGCGCCCGGTCCACCGACTTCGACAAGGTCGCCGCCGCCATCCAGGGCGGCACATTCCAGACGGTGATCGGCACCGTGTCCTTCGACGCCCGCGGTGACATCACGAACCCCGCCTACGACTGGTACGTCTGGCACGACGGCGGCTTCGCCGCGCCGGGCTCCTGACCGTGCCGGGCCCGGTTCTCATCGCGCCGTCAATCCTGTCCGCCGATTTTGCGCGGCTCGGCGAAGAGGTGCGCGCGCTCGACGAAGCCGGCGCCGACTGGATCCACGTCGACGTGATGGATGGCCATTTCGTGCCCAACATCACCATGGGCCCGAACGTCGTGCGCGCCATCCGGCCCTACACCGGGAAGCCGCTCGACGTGCATCTGATGATCTCGCCCGCCGATCCGTATCTGGAATCGTTCGCTGCCGCCGGTGCCGATCGCATCACGGTCCATGTCGAGGCGGTGCCCGACATCGGCAAGTCGGTCGAGACGATCCGCCGCCTCCGCAAGAAGGCCGGTGTCACCATCAAGCCGGCCACGCAGCCTTCCGCCGTCGCCGGCGTCATCGACAGGGTCGATCTCGTGCTGGTGATGAGCGTCGAGCCGGGTTTCGGCGGCCAGGCTTTCATGCCTGCCTCGTTCACCAAGATCGCGGCGATCAAGGCGATGGTCGGCTCCCGTCCGATTCAGATCGAGGTCGATGGCGGCGTGACCCCCGCCAACGCCGCCGCCTGTGCCCGGGCCGGCGCCACGGTGCTGGTCGCCGGCTCGTCGGTGTTCCAGGGTGGCGACTATGCCGCCAACATCGCGGCGCTCCGCAAGGCGGCAGGCGGCTAGCCTCCGCGCCTTCCGTCTGATATTTCGAGCCCGCCCCTGATCCGCTGGAGCCACGCTCGATGATTCCGCGCTATTCGCGCCCGGAAATGGCGGCCGTCTGGTCGCCGGAAACCAGGTTCCGCATCTGGTTCGATATCGAGGCGCACGCGCTCGACGCCATGGCCGAGATCGGAGCCGCGCCGAAGTCGGCGGCGGCTGCCGTCCACGCCAAAGGCGACAACGCGAAATTCGACATCGCTCGCATCGACGAGATCGAGCGCGAGACTCGCCACGATGTCATCGCCTTCCTCACCCACGTCGCCGAGATCGTTGGTCCCGACGCACGCTATCTGCACCTCGGGCTGACCTCGTCCGACGTCCTCGACACCTGCCTCAACCTGCAGCTCAAGCGCGCCGCCGACCTGCTCATCGCCGATGTCGACGCCTTGCTCGCCGCGCTCCGCCGTCGCGCCTTCGAGCACAAGAACACCGTCACCATCGGGCGCAGCCACGGCATCCACGCCGAGCCCACCACCTTCGGGGTGAAGCTCGCCTACGCCTACGCCGAGTTTACGCGCGCCCGTCGGCGCCTGCTCGCCGCCCGCGACGAGGTTTCGACTGCCGCGATCTCCGGCGCCGTCGGCACCTTCGCCAATATCGACCCGCGCGTCGAGGAGCACGTCGCCAAGGCGCTGGGCCTGAAGCCTGAGCCGATCTCGACCCAGGTCATCCCGCGCGACCGTCACGCCATGTACTTCGCCACGCTGGGCGTCGTCGCCTCCTCGGTCGAGCGGCTGGCCGTTGAGATCCGTCACCTGCAGCGCAGCGAGGTCGGCGAGGTCGAGGAATACTTCGCGCCCGGCCAGAAGGGCTCCTCGGCGATGCCCCACAAGCGCAACCCGGTGCTGTCGGAGAACATCACCGGCCTCGCGCGGCTGGTGCGCAGCACCGCTCTCCCGGCGATGGAAGACGTGGCGCTCTGGCATGAGCGGGACATCTCCCATTCTTCGGTCGAGCGGGTCATCGCGCCCGATTCCACCATTGCCCTCGACTTCGCGCTCGCCCGCCTTGCCGGCATCGTCGACAAGCTCGTGATTTATCCCGAGAAGATGAAGGCCAACCTCGACCGCCTCGGCGGCGTCATCCATTCCCAGCGCGTGCTGCTGGCGCTGGTCGACAAGGGCATGACCCGCGAGGCCGCCTACACCGCCGTGCAGCGCAATGCCATGCAGGCATGGGAGGGCAAAGGCGATTTCCGCTCCCTCCTCAAGGCCGACCCCGATGTCGCCGCCCGCTTGACGAGCGCCGAGATCGACACATTTTTCGACCTTGCCTACCACCTCAAGAACGTCGACGTGATCTTCCACCGCGTCTTCGACGCGCAGTCCTAGGAAGATCCGCCGGCCCGGCCCAGCGCCGCCTAGCAAGGAACCGATCCCGTGACCAAGCCCATCTACGCCATCGAAGCGGATCGCATCGACGGCAAGCCTGCCTCGCTTTCCGAGTACGCCGGCAAGGTAATGCTCATCGTCAACGTCGCCTCGAAGTGCGGGCTGACGCCCCAGTACGATGGCCTCGAGAAGCTCTACGCCGAGCATAAGGACGAAGGCCTGGTCGTGCTTGGCTTTCCGGCCAACAACTTCGCCGGCCAGGAACCCGGTACGAACGAGGAGATCGCGACGTTCTGCCGTGCCACCTACGGCGTGGATTTCCCGATGTTTTCGAAAGTCTCGGTCGCCGGTGCCGACCAGGCGCCGCTGTACAAGACACTGATCGCCGCCCAGCCGAAGCGCACCCTCGCCGCCAATCCGCGGCCCGGTGCGGCGCAGAAGGCAGACGACAAGGCCGTGCGCTGGAACTTCGAGAAGTTTCTTGTCAGCCGCGAAGGCGAGGTCGTCGGCCGCTTCGACCCGGACGTGACGCCCGGCGATCCGATCCTGGTCGCGGCCGTGGAGCGCGAGCTGGCGAGGTAGCGGCTACTTCTTTTCGCCCGCCACCTGCGTCATCGCGGTTTCCATCAGCTCGTCCATGGTGCGGCGAATCTGGTGGTCGGACTGCGCGACGCCGGCGGCGTCGAAATCGCGCCGGATCTTGGCAAAGACGTCCTCGTCGCCGCCCTTCTCGAAATCGGCGGCGATGATCTCTTGGGCGTAGGCCTCGGCGTCGGCGCCGCTCTTGCCGAGCAGGCCGGCCGCCCACAACCCGAGCAGCTTGTTCCGCCGCGCTTCCGCCTTGAACCGCATTTCCGCATCGTGCGCGAACTTGCTTTCGAAGGCGTCCTTGCGCTTGTCGAACGTGGTCATGAAATGCCGGCTCCTGACGCGGCGCCCGATGGTGCCGGGCGCGGGCCTTGCATATCGCCTGCCCAAGCCTAAATCAACGCTCGCCGCGAGGCTCCTGACCCCGTGAAAATTGGCCGTTCCCCGCTGTTTTCGGTTGCAGGCCATGTCGCCCATGCGCCGCATTGTGCGCTGCGGGCCGATCGACTAGGGTCCGCCTCGCGACGGCAGAATCTGTCGTCGGCCGAGTCGGCGGTCAGCGTCTTGTCACGGCGTCATCAGTAACCCCGGAACTCCGCCACAATGGATTTTCTCAAACCGCGGTATGTGCCCATGAAGAACCGTCGGCGCATCTATGAAGGCAAAGGCAAGATCCTGTTCGAGGGTCCCGAGCCCGGCACGCTCGTCCAGTTCTTCAAGGATGACGCCACCGCCTTCAACAAGAAGAAACACGAGATCGTCGACGGCAAGGGCGTGCTCAACAACCGCATCAGCGAGCACATCTTCAACCATCTGAACAAGATGGGCATCCCGACCCATTTCATCCGCCGGCTGAACATGCGTGAGCAGCTCATCCGCGAGGTCGAGATCATCCCGCTCGAGGTGGTCGTGCGCAATGTCGCCGCCGGCTCGCTGTCCAAGCGCCTCGGGCTGGAGGAAGGAACTGTCCTGCCGCGCTCGATCATCGAGTTCTACTACAAGAACGACGAACTCGAGGACCCGATGGTCTCCGAGGAGCACATCACCGCCTTCGGCTGGGCCAGCCCGCAGGAGATCGACGACATCATGGCGCTGGCCATCCGCGTCAATGATTTCCTTTCCGGTCTTTTCCTCGGCGCCGGCATCCAGCTCGTCGATTTCAAGATGGAATGCGGCCGCCTGTGGGAAGGCGACATGATGCGCATCGTCGTCGCCGACGAGATCTCGCCGGATTCCTGCCGTCTGTGGGACATCCAGACCAAGGACAAGCTCGACAAGGACCGCTTCCGCCGCGATATGGGCGGGCTGGTCGAGGCCTATCAGGAAGTCGCCCGCCGCCTCGGCATCCTCATCGAGGAGCGGCCGAAGGGCACCGGCCCCGTGCTGGTGCAGTAGCGCGGCGATCGCATGCGTGACGGCCGCCTTTCGGCGGCTGTTTCAGTTTTGGGGGAACGATGAAGGCGCGTGTCACGGTCACGCTGAAGAACGGTGTCCTCGACCCGCAGGGCAAGGCGATCGAAGGCGCCCTCGCCTCCCTTGGCTTCGCTGGCGTCGCGAGCGTGCGCCAGGGCAAGGTGTTCGACATCGAGATGGCCGAGACCGACAAGGCAAAGGCGGAAGCCGCGCTGAAAGCCATGGGCGAGAAGCTGCTCGCCAACACGGTCATCGAGAAATACGAGATCGCGGTGGACGGTTAGTCGGCCCGGCTGACTGCGCGG
>DASZQY010000110.1:0-12064 GCA_035549395.1 Bauldia sp. | reverse complement strand
GAATGTCGCTTGGCCGTTTCAGGCGGCGGTGGCGGCTTTCGATGGCGCCGTCCGCGGCCAGTTCCTTCAGCATCGCCTTCAGCGGGATGCGGGCGGCGCCGGTGATGCCGAAGTGGCGCGCGATCTCGCGCTTGCCGGTCTCTCCGGGATGGTCGGCGATGAACGCGAGCACCTGCTCGCGGCTGGGGAGTTCGGGGCGGTTGGGTTTCTTCCGCTTGGTCTTCTCGGGTTTTGCTTTGTTCTGTTGGTTCAAGTTGGTTGGTGTCTTTCGTCTCGGTCAGCCGTCGACCGGTTCCGGTTCGGCGACCTTCTTTGTGCGTTTGGGTTTGGCCTTGGCGGCCTTGGCCGCGGGCTTTTTCTCGCCCTCGGCCTTTGCGGTTGTCTTCTTCGTAGAGCGTGCGCGTGATGGTTTGGCCTTGCCGGCGCGTTCGGCAAGCAGTGCCAGCGCCTCGGCCATGGTCACGGCCTGCGGATCGGAACCCTTGGGCAGCGTCGCGTTGACCTTGCCCCAGTTCACATAGGGGCCGTAGCGGCCTTCGCGCACGGTCACCTTGCCGCCGCCATCGGGATGCTCGCCCAACTCCTTCAGCGCAGCCGGCGTGTTGCGGCCGCGGCGGCCGCCGCCGGCCTTCTTCTGGGCGATGAGATCGACGGCGCGGTTGATGCCGACGGTGAAGACCTCGTCGACGGATTCCAGATTGGCGAAGGTCGGGCCGTGCTTCACGAACGGGCCGAAGCGTCCGATGCCGGCCGTGATCGGTTCGCCGTCCTCGGGATGGAGTCCGACCTCGCGCGGCAGCTTGAGCAATGCGAGCGCCCGGTCGAGTTCGAGCTCGTTCGGGTCCCAGCCGCGCGGGATCGAGGCCCGCTTCGGCTTCTCGCTCTTGTCCTCGCCCTGCTCGCCGAGCTGGAGATAGGGGCCGAAGCGGCCGGAGCGCAGCGTCACCTTGAGGCCGCTCTCCGGGTCCTCGCCGATGAGCTTGCCGTCGGCGCCGAAATCCGCGCCACCGTTGTCGCCGTTCAGGGCGAGCTGGCGGGTGTAGCGGCACTCGGGATAGTTCGAGCAACCGATGAAGGCGCCGAACTTGCCAAGCTTCAGCGACAGGCGGCCGGTGCCGCAGTTCGGGCACTGGCGCGGATCGCCGCCGTCGGCGCGCGCCGGGAAGATGTGCGGCCCGAGCAGCTCGTTCAGCACGTCGAGCACCTCGGAGACGCGCAGATCCTTGGTCTTGTCGACGTCGGAGGAGAACTGCCGCCAGAAATCGGCGAGCACGTCGCGCCACTGGAGATCGCCGTTCGAAATCTTGTCGAGCTTCTCCTCGAGGTCGGCGGTGAAGTCGTACTCGACGTAGCGGTCGAAGAACGATTGCAGGAACGCCGTGACCAGGCGGCCCTTGTCCTCGGGAATGAGCTGCTTCTTCTCGAGCTTGACGTAACCGCGGTCGCGCAGCACCGAGAGGGTTGCGGCATAAGTGGAGGGGCGGCCGATGCCGAGTTCCTCCATCTTCTTGATCAGCGTCGCTTCGGTGAAACGGGGCGGCGGCTCGGTGAAGTGCTTGTCAACGGCGATGCCATGCTCGGCCAGGCGGTCGCCCTTTTCCATCGGTGGCAGGCGGCCGTCGTCATCGCTCTCGTCGCTGCGCGACTGCGCGGGTGCGTCGTCGTCGCGCCCTTCCTGATAGAGCGTGAGGAAGCCGTCGAAGCGCACGACCTGACCGGTGGCGCGGAGATTCACCGGCTGGCCGGCGCCGGCGGCGATGTCGACCGTGGTGCGCTCGAGTTCGGCCGATGCCATCTGGCTCGCGGTCATGCGCTTCCAGATCAGGTCGTAGAGACGCTGCTGATCGGGCTCCAGCGATTCACCGTCCGGCGTGCGGCCGAGGTCGGTCGGGCGGATCGCCTCGTGGGCTTCCTGCGCGTTCTTGGCCTTGGTCTGGTAATGGCGCGCGCTTTCCGGCAGGTAGGCATCGCCGAAGCGCTTGGCGATCATCGAACGGGTCGCGGCGATCGCCTCCGGTGCCGACTGGACGCCGTCGGTGCGCATGTAGGTGATCAGGCCGTCTTCGTACAGACGCTGCGCCACCTGCATGGTGCGGTTGGCGGCGAAGCCCAGCTTGCGCGAAGCTTCCTGCTGCAGGGTCGAGGTGGTGAAGGGCGGCGGCGGGTTGCGGCGGACCGGCTTCGCCTCGATCGAGGTGACGCGGTAGTCGCCCGACTTCAGCGCCGCCTCGATGCGCCGCGCCGTCGCCTCGTCGGGAATATCGAGGCGGCCGATCTTCTCGCCGTTGAAGCCGGCGACACGGGCGACGAAGCGGCCGCCGTTCGGCGGCTCCAGCGTGACCGCGATCGACCAGTACTCGCGCGGCTTGAAGGTCTCGATCTCGAGCTCGCGCTCGCAGACCAGACGCAGCGCCACCGACTGGACGCGGCCGGCCGAACGCGCGCCGGGAAGCTTGCGCCACAGCACCGGGGAAAGGGTGAAGCCGACGGGATAATCCAGCGCGCGGCGGGCGAGGTAGGCATCGACCAGCGGCTCGTCGATGGCGCGCGGATGCTTCATCGCCTCCAGGATGGCTTCGCGGGTCACCGCGTTGAAGACGACGCGCTCGACCGGCTTGTCGCCGATCGCCTTGCGCGATTTCAGCACGTCGAGCACGTGCCACGAGATGGCCTCGCCTTCGCGATCGGGGTCGGTGGCGAGGATCAGGCGGTCGGCGCCCTTCATGGCGCTGGCGATGTCCGAGAGATGCTTGCGGCCGCGGTCATCGACTTCCCAGACCATGGCGAAGTCGTGCTCGGGATCGACGGAGCCGTTCTTGGACGGCAGATCGCGGACGTGGCCGTAGGAAGCCAGAACCTGATAGCTCGGGCCGAGATACTTGTTGATCGTTTTGGCCTTCGCCGGGGATTCTACGATTACGAGGTTCATCTATCGCCGCATGACTGAGAGGCGGGGCCAGCCCGATGGCCAGCCTTGCCTGACATACGAAATTGCTGCCGAGGAGCCGCCGTCAAAGGCGTCCAAATGCCCGCCGCGCGGGGCTGGGACATTCCAGAAATCGTCCCCGCCTGTCAAATCCTGAGGAAATCAGCCACTTCTCTGGCTTCTTTGCGCCCCCGGAGCCTGTCAGCCACCCGGCTTCCGAGCCCTCAAATGGGTACACATGGCGGTGGATGCAACCGCGCCGCTTGATTCCGATGCATCCCAGAGTTATATTTAATCTGTAGTTGCTACTTTAGGTTGTATCAGGGTTTTCTCCACGATGCAGCCTCCTGGCCAGCGAACCGTGAAATCCGATCCCAAATCGACGACTTCCGAGACCGCCGAGTATATCGGCGGAATCGCAAAGGAACTACGGTCGCTCGCGTCGCAGGCCGACCTCGGTTTCCTGGCTTACCTGCTTTCGATGGTCGAGCAGGAAGCCACGGACACGCGCTCGCGGGGCACCCCGCACCAGCCCGACGGCAAGAACACCTAGCCGGTCAGCGATACGCGCCCGCCGGGGTGGTGCTCGATGCGCCCGGCGAGATCGAGCTCGATCAACACCAGCCGCACCGCCGCTGCCCGCGCCGACGTGAAGCGGATGATCTCGTCGATCTCGACCGGGGTAGGACCGAGGGCCTCGATCACGCGGCTGCGTTCGTCGTCCGTGGCGTCGGTGGCTATGGGCGCGCCCGGCTCGCGCGCCTGGTCCTGGGGCGGCGGCTCGCGGCCAAGCATCGGCATCAGGTCGGCGACGATCTCCTCGACCGAGGTCACGATCGTCGCGCCGTCGCGGATCAGGCGGTTGGTGCCGCCGGCGCGCGGGTCGAGCGGCGAGCCCGGCACGGCGAACACCAGGCGGCCCTGCTCGGCGGCGAGGCGAGCGGTGATCAGCGAGCCGGAACGGAGCGCGGCCTCGACGATGACCACCGCCAGCGACATGCCCGAGATAAGGCGGTTGCGGCGCGGAAAATCCTTGGCGCGCGGCTCGTGGCCCATGGGCATCTCGCTCACCAGGCAGCCGCCTGCGGCGACGATCTCTTCGGCCAGCGGCATGTTTTCCGCCGGATAGGGGCGGTCGAGGCCGCCGGCGAACGCGGCCATCGTTCCGGTGGGCAGGGCGGCGCGGTGGGCGGCAGCGTCGATGCCACGCGCCAGGCCCGATACGATGACGAAGCCACTCGCGCCGAGGCCGGCGGCGAGCTCGGCCGCGATCTTGCGGCCGGCGACGGAAGCATTGCGTGAGCCGACGATGCCGACCGCCGGGAGATCCGCAATCGCGCCGTCGCCGCGCACCGCGAGCAGCGGCGGCGCGCCGTCGATGGCGCGGAGCCACTCGGGATAGCCGCTTTCGCCCATGGCGAAGAAGCGTGCGCCGGCCTTCGCCGCGGCCGCCAGTTCGCGTTCGGCGTCGTCCAGGCCGGTGACGCGGAACGCCTTGCCGGCGCGGCGCAGGAGATGGGGCAGGGCGTCGAGTGCGGCCGATGCCGAGCCGAAATGGTTGAGCAGCTCGCGGAAAGTGACCGGACCGATGCTCGGCGTGCGGATCAGGCGAAGCCAGTCAAGGCGCTGCGCATCGGTAAGGACGATGGCGTTCCTGGCCGTCATCGTTTCGCGCCGATGCGCGATTCCGTTCCGGCGAGGAGGCGCGCGATGTTCTCGGAATGCCGCCACCACAGGATGAGCGACAGTAGCGCGAAGAACAGGGCGAGCGGCCAGCCGGCGAAGATGAGCACCACGATCGGCGTGAGCAGGCTCGCGGTGAGCGCGCTCGCCGAGGAGATGCGCGTCGTGAAGGCCGTGGCGAGCCAGACCAGGCAGAAGAAGATGGCGCCCGGCCACCACAGCGCGGCGATGATGCCGATGTAGGTCGAGACGCCTTTGCCGCCCTTGAAGCCGAGCCAGACCGGAAACAGGTGGCCGAGGAACGCGGCGAGTCCTGCGATCATCGCGCCCGGCGCACCGCCGATCACCATGCCGATCAGAACTGCAACCGTGCCCTTCAGTCCGTCGCCGACGAAGGTGCCGGCGGCGAGCGCCCGGTTGCCGGTGCGCAGCACGTTTGTAGCGCCGATGTTGCCGGAGCCGATGGCGCGGATGTCACCGAGGCCGGCCAACCGCGTGAGGACGAGGCCGAAGGGAGTCGTGCCGAGCAGATAGCCAATGACTGCTGCGGCAATGTCGATCGCTATGCTTGTCCCGCCCATCACCGTCCCCCGATCAAAGGCTGGCGACGGTATTCGCTGGCGAAGCGGGCGGCAACCGCCGTCAGCGGCCGGCCGCGGCTGCCCGCCGGCGTGGCGCGCGCGCATGGTAGCCGGCGGCGAGCGCGTCTGCCTCGCTCGGGAAGAAGACCAGATGCTGCGGCAGCGGCTTCGGCGCGCTGCTGTAGTCTTCCGCCACCGCCTCGAAGTCCATGCGCCGGACGTGGCCGACGGTGGCGGCTTCGGCGTCGGCCTCGCAATAGATGCAGCGCAGGCGCTGGGTTTTCCGCGGCGACGACGGCAGCGCCCAGAAGCGGTTGCGCACGTAGGTCTGTTCGAGCGGCTCGTTGGTGATGCAGTTGGGGTTCGGGCAGCGAATGCCGGTGTCGCGGCGCTGGTCGTAGAGCGGGTAGTTGCCGCTGGCGAAGCCGCCGGCGTAGCGCGCCAGCCCCGCCTCGCGCCCGATCAACAGATCGATCAGGGCCATGCGCACCGGCACGCCGTACGCCGCCTGACGGAAGTAAACGGCGCGGCTGTCGCTATCCAGCGACACGTCGAGCTCGCCGACGCGCGGCAGCGGATGAAGCACGCTCGCGCCGGCGTACCTCGACTGCTTCAGGAACTTCGCGTCGATGCGGGGATAGCTCGCGCTCGCCTCGGCCCAGCGTTCCTTCTGGAAACGCGTGACGTAGACGACGTCGATCCCCTTGCGCAATTCGACGTCGACCGCCGGTTCGACACCGACGTTCAGCGACAACTGGTGCGGCTTGTCAGGCGTGACGTAAAGCGCATCGACGGCGGAGTTGGCCTTGCGGTATTTTGATTTCGGCACCGGCCGGCAGCCGAACTCTTCGCGCAGCCGCTCGTCGACATGCGCCGGCAGGCCCATGCCCTTGGCCGGCATCAGCATGATGTTGGCGCCGAAGCGGGCGAGCGCATAGACGAACGAATGGATCGTGCGGCTGCCACGCAGGTCGCCCGAGACGGCGACGTTGAGGTCGCGGAGCTGCTTGTTCTCGTGTTGGAGAGTGAAGAGGTCGCAGAGCGTCTGGGTCGGATGCTCGTGCGCCCCGTCGCCGCCGTTGATGATCGGCACGGAAGCATATTCGGCGGCGAGCCGCGCGGCACCATCGCGCGGATGGCGAAGCACGATGACGTCGGCATAGTTGGAGACGACGCGCACGGTATCGGCCAGCGTCTCGCCCTTGGCGACCGAGCTTGTCGCCGGGTCGGCGCTGGTGATGATCTGGCCACCCAGCCGGCTCATGGCGCTCTCGAAGGAGAGACGGGTGCGGGTGCTGGGCTCGTAGAACAGGCTGGCGAGGATGCGCCCCGACGCGCGGTTCGTGCCGCGCGCGATGCGGTACGGAATGACGGGATCACCCAGTTCGGAGAGATACTGTTCGGAGAGCGCGAAAACGCGCTCGATCTCGTCGTTGGTCAGGTCGTTGATCGAGGTGACGTGGCGGAGGGCGGGCGTCTCAGCCATGACGACACCCCCGGCGGCGCCCGAATCGGTGCCGTCGCCAGGCAGCGACGGACGATGGGGGCGCAAACGCGTTCATTAAAGCCACGCCTATAGGCGGAGTCGGGCGAGGCTGGCAAGCAGCGGCTGGCACACGGCGTGCGGCAAGCGGCGCGGCGGTCCGCGTGTTAGTCTGCGGGTGAGGCGAATCGCGGGCGCCAGCCAGCGCCCTGCGGTTGAAGGAGGCACTTTGGCTTCGGCAGCGACGCACGACGTTTTCAATCAATCGCCGCCGTTTGCCGGCATCAACCTGTTCTCGTCCGATCCGGCGCTTGGCGCGCTGGTTGAAGGCCTGCCCCAGGTGGTCATCGACCAGCTGGTCGAGCACGGTGCGCAGTGGGGCACGCCGGAGACCTTCGAACTCGGCCGCATCGCCAACGCAACGTCGCCGGCGCTGCGTTCCTTCGACGCGAACGGCGTGCGCATCGACTCTGTCGAGTTCCACCCGGCCTATCACGCGCTGATGCGGCGGAGCGTCCAGACCGGCCTGCAATGCTCGGTGTGGGACGCTGCCGGCGAGGAGTCGGACGTGCGTGCTGTCGCCCGCGCCGCGCGCCTCTACATGACGGCGGAGGTCGACGTCGGCCACCTCGCCGCGATGACGCTGACCAACGCCTCGGTCGCGGCATTGGCGCAGACGCCGAAGCTTGCCGACATCTGGTTGCCGCGCATCCGCACGCGCCGCTACGATTCCGCCCAGCGTTCGCTGACGGCGAAATCCGGCGGGCTGATCGGCGCCGGCTTCACCGAGAAGCAGGGCGGTGCCGATCTCGGCGCCAACACCACGGCCGCGGTCGAGTCGGGCGACGGGCTGTGGCGTATCACCGGCCACAAATGGTTTCTCACCGCGCCGGCCAGCGATGCCTACCTCGTGCTGGCGCAGACGGTCGACGGCCTGTCGTGCTTCCTCGTGCCGCGCTACCTGCAGGACGACACGCTGAACGGCGTCCGGGTCATGCGCCTCAAGCAGACTCTGGGCTGGCGCTCGGCGGCGATCGCCGAGGCCGAGTTCGACGAGGCCGCCGGCTGGCTGATCGGCGAATCAGGGCAGGGCGCGCTCGCGATTGCCGACATGCAGACGCTGACGCGGCTCGACGCCTCCGTCGTCGCCGCGGGCGTCATGCGGCTGGCGCTCGCGGAAGCGGTGCATCACGCCCGCCATCGCAAGGCATTCGCGCTCGCGCTCATCGACCAGCCGCTGATGACGCGCGTGCTGGCGGACATGGCGCTGGACGCGGTGGCGGCGGCGGCTCTCGCCTTCCGCCTGGCGGAGTCCTACGACCGTGCTGCGGACGATCCCGCCGAAGCCGCGTTCGCGCGGCTGATGACACCGGCGGTCAAGTACTGGGTGACCAAGGTGGCGCCGGGCATGATCGGCGAGGCGATGGAGGCGATGGGCGGCAACGCCTACAGCGAGGAGAGCCGGTTGCCGCGCCTCTATCGCGACGCCCCCGGCCTGTCGCTGGGCGAAGCCGGCGGCAACGTCATGGCGCTCGAAGTCATGCGCGTGCTGCGCAAGGGCTCGGAGCCGCTCGAGGTCGTGCTCGCCAACATCGAGGATGCGCTCGGCAGCACGGCGAAATCGACGCTGAACGTGCTGCGTGCCGCGACTGCCGTGGCGCTCGCCGACGAGGGCTCGGCGCGCATCCTCACCGAGCAGCTGGCGATGACCGTGGCGGCCGCCGCTCTCCGCCGCCGCTTCCCGTCGGTGGTCGCCGACGCCTTCATCGAGACGCGCCTCGGCAAGCCGTGGCGCTCGACTTACGGCATGCTCGACTCGCGCTTCGATGCGCAGGCGTTCGTGAATTATCTCTGCCCGGAGGGGTAGCCTACAGCTTCGCCATCCGGTCGAGCGCGCCCTGCAGAATGTACGCAGCGGCCATCTTGTCGACGACCGCGTCGCGGCGCTTGCGGCTGGCATCGGCCTCGAGCAGCGTGCGCGTCACGGCAGCGGTGGAAAGGCGCTCGTCCCAGAACAGCAGCGGCAGCGAGGTGAGGGGAGCAAGATTGCGGGCGAAGGCGCGCGTCGCCTGCACGCGCGGGCCCTCCGATCCGTCCATGTTCAGCGGCAGGCCAAGCACCAGCCCAGCGACGTCGAGGCGCGCGGTCTCGGCCAGCAGGTCGCGAGCGTCGGCGGAAAAGCGCGTGCGCTGGATGGTGCGGAGTGGCGTCGCGATCTGCCGGCGCACGTCCGAGACGGCGAGGCCGATCGTCACAGTGCCAAGGTCGAGACCCATGAGCGCGCCCCGCTCGGGGAGCCGTCTCACGAATTCTTCAAGCGGCAGGTCATTTCTCGCGGCCGGCATCGCCCTACAATCGCTCAAAACCGATACGTCGGAACAATCCAGCAGGGGAACGCCCAATGAAACTCACCTGGTACGGACACTCGGCCTTCCGTCTTGAATATGCCGGTGCGGTCATCCTGCTCGATCCGTTCCTCACCAATCCCACGTTCAAGGGCGATATCAAAGCCGCCTACCACGGCGCCACGCATGTCATTCTTACGCATGGTCACAGCGACCACGTCGGCTCCGCGGTCGAGATCTGCAAGGCGACCGGCGCTCTGCTCGTCGCCAACCCGGAAGTGTGCGGATATCTCGCGAAGCAAGGCGTGACGAACGCTTCGCCGTTCAACCACGGCGGCGAGCTCCACCTCGGCGGCTTCAGCGTTGCGTATGTGCCGGCATGGCATTCCTCGGCCGCCGACGACGGTACCTATCTCGGCAATCCGGGGGGCGTCGTCTTCATGGCGCCGAACGAGAAGACCGTGCTCGCCATGGGCGACACCGGCATCTTCGACGGCATGAAGCTGATCGGCGAGATCTATCAGCCGAAGATCGGCCTGGTGCCGATCGGCGACCGCTTCACCATGGGCGCGCGGCTGGCGGCGCTGGCGTGCACGCGCTTCTTCGATTTCGAGACGGTCGTGCCCTGCCACTACGGCACGTTCGGGCTGCTCGACCCCAACCCGGACAAATTCACCGCGGCGATGAAGGGGGCGAAGGCGAAGGTCGTGGTGCCGGAGCGCGGCGCGGCGCTCCAGCTCTAGCTGGCTACTGCCGGTACTGCTGGATGCGGGTCGTGCGCAGGCCGGCGAGGCCGTGCGCGTCGATCGACTGCTGCCACGACAGGAATTCCTCGACCGTCAGCGTGTAACGCTGGCAGGCTTCTTCGAGGCTGAGCAAGCCACCGCGCACCGCCGCGACCACTTCGGCCTTGCGGCGGATGACCCAGCGCTTGGTATTGCGCGGCGGAAGATCCGCGATCGTCAGCGGGCTGCCATCGGGGCCGATGACATACTTCACACGCGCACGCATTGGTTCGGTCATTCTACTCTCGTACGAAACCTGACCTTCAAGGGTCATGAGAGTAGGTCTGCCGCCTTAAGAATCGCCTAAACCGATCGCGCGCAAATTGCTAAGAGTTCGTTAGTTTCCGTGGCTTTCGGATGGCGCGAAGTGTCCCTTTCAGAGCCCTGAAAGTCGCGTCTTCAGCCACTCTGGAACCGCCCCAGGCTGCGCTGTTACCCTTGAACCCGGACGGCGCGCGCCTATAGTCACGCCCGGTTTCAACCCGAGTTTGCCGCCGTTCCGATGCTTCCTGATCTCGATCTGCCGGGCGATCCGAGGCGCACGCGCGTCGTTGTCGCCATGTCGGGCGGCGTCGATTCCTCCGTCGTCGCGGGGCTGCTCAGCCGGGCCGGCTACGACGTCGTCGGCATCACGCTCCAGCTCTACGATCACGGCGAGGCGACGCACCGCAAGGGTGCGTGCTGCGCCGGGCAGGACGTTCAGGACGCGCGCCGCGTCGCCGAGACGCTGGGTATCCCGCACTACGTCCTCGACTACGAGAGCCGCTTTCGCCATTCGGTGATCGACGGCTTCGCCGACAGCTACATCGCCGGCGAGACGCCGGTGCCGTGCGTCGCCTGCAACCAGACGGTCAAGTTCTCCGACCTCCTCGGGACGGCGAAGGAACTCGGCGCTGCCGCGCTCGCCACCGGCCACTACGTGATGTCGAAGGCCGTCGGCAACCACCGCGCCCTCTATCGCCCGGTCGATCTCGAGCGCGATCAGAGCTACTTCCTTTTCGCCACCACCCAGGCGCAGCTCGATTTCGTGCGCTTTCCGCTGGGGGCGATGAGCAAGGCCGAGACGCGCGCCGCGGCGCGCGAGTTCGGGCTCGCCGTCGCCGACAAGCACGACAGCCAGGACATCTGCTTCGTGCCCAACGGCAGGTACGCCGACGTGATCGAGCGCCTGCGCCCGGATGCAGCGAGCGGCGGCGACATCGTCCACATCGACGGCCGCGTGCTTGGCCGTCACGACGGCATCATCCACTACACCATCGGTCAGCGGCGCGGCATCGGCATCGCCGTTGGCGAGCCGCTCTACGTCGTGCATCTCGATCCCGCCAGCCGGCGCGTGATCGTGGGGCCGCGCGAGGCTCTGGCGACGCGCCGGCTGCACCTCAGGCAGGTGAACTGGCTGGGCGGGGGGACGCTGGCGGAAATTCCGCCGGAGGGCATCGATGTTTATGCGCGGGTGCGCTCGACCCGCCCGCCACTGCCAGCGCGTGTGGTGCCGGCCGGCGGCCATTTCGCCGTCGATCTCGGCGATGGCGAGTCCGGCGTGGCGCCGGGACAGGCGTGCGTGCTTTACGCCGACGAGGGCCCGATGGCGCGTGTGCTCGGCGGCGGCTTCATCGAGCGCACCGAGCGCGCGCAGAACGCCGAACAGGCGCTTCGCCAGCTCATCGCATCGGCCGCGGTCGCGGCCGTCGCCTAACCATTCCGCCCCTGCCAATGCTATAGGTCTGCCCATTCGGGAGGGCGGGTTGGCGCGACAGTTGTTCCTCGGCATAGACGGCGGCGGCACGAGCTGCCGCGCGCGTATCCGCGACGAGGCCGGCAGCCTTCTCGGCGAAGCGACGGCCGGTGCCGGCAACGCGCGCCTTGGCGACGCCGCCTACCGCGAGATCATGACGGCGGCGAATGGCGCCATCGCCGAAGCCCGACTGAGCCCCGGCGAAGTGGCCGCCATGCACGCCGGCTTCGGGCTCGCCGGCACCCAGCAGGACGAAGACCGCGACCAGATCCGCGACCGGTCGTATCCGTTCGCGTCGCTCATCGTCGATACCGACGCCTACACTTCCTATCTCGGCGCCTTTCGCGGTGAAGACGGCGCGATCCTCATTCTTGGCACCGGCTCCGGCGGATTGGCCATGGTCGGGGGCAGGCGCCTCAATGTCGGCGGGTGGGGCGCCGATATCGCCGATGAAGGCAGCGGCATGGCGATCGGACGCCTGGCGATCCGCAAGTCGCTCTGGGCGCTGGAAGGAATGGCGCCGCTG
>DASZQY010000109.1:0-6979 GCA_035549395.1 Bauldia sp. | reverse complement strand
GATGCGGGCGGTGGTGGTCTTGCCGACGCCGCGCACGCCGGTCAGCATGTAGGCCTGCGCGATGCGCCCCTGGCGGAAGGCGTTGGTGAGGGTGCGCACCATCGGCTCCTGGCCGATGAGGTCGGCGAACGACTGCGGGCGATACTTGCGCGCCAGCACGCGGTAGGGGCTCGCCTGAGGCGCCGCCGCCGCGTTGCTCTTGTCGCTGCCGCGTGCCGCCATGTCGCCGCTGCTCTCCACGCGCTGGTGAGGATGAGTGGGAGGCTGGCACGCGACCCGTGCCGAAACTCGTTAGGGCTGCTTCCTTCCGGACCTGACCCGGTTGGCGAGCGGACCGTCCGAGCACCAACCTCCCGCCCTTCATATCGGCCGTCGGGCGGCCGAAAGCAAGCCGCGACGGCAGCGCCTCTGCAACCCGTGTGGCCGGCCGCCTTGCGCTCGACGCGCGCGCCGGCCTAAATCCGCCCATGGCCGAATTTTCTCTCGATCCGGTGCTTGCCGCCGACAGCGTGGCGGTGTCGGAACTCTCCCTTTCCGACGTGCGCCTGATGAACGACGCCCGCTTCCCATGGCTGCTGCTGGTGCCGCGGCGGGCCGGCGCGACCGAGATCATCGATCTCGCCAAGCCCGACCGCGCCGTGCTGTTCGAGGAAATCAACGCGGCGTCGGCGGCGCTGCGCGCTGCCACCCATTGCGACAAGCTCAACGTCGGCGCGCTCGGCAACCAGGTGCGCCAGCTCCACGTTCATATCGTCGCGCGCTTTGCCGGCGACGCCGCCTGGCCGGGGCCGGTGTGGGGCAGCGGCGCGTCGCGGCCGTATGCGGACGCGGAGCGCGCCCGCCTGATCGGCGACATTCGCGGCGCGCTCGCCTGATGACGCGATTCTTCGACCACCTGCCGGCGGTGGAAGCGAGCCGCCGTGTCGGCTTCGCCGGCAACCTGATCGAACGGCGGAGCGAGCATCGCGACGCGGCGATCGTCGCCGCCGCACTCTCCGATCCGGCGGCCCAATTCTATCTCTTCCGTGGCGACAAGGTGCTCCGGAAATCGCCGCCCGAGCCGTTGTTCGGCGCGGCCGAGGCGGCGAGGCTCGGGGCGGCCGGCGGCGAGCCGATCCTGCTCGGCTGGCGCGAGGACGTGCCGCGCATCGCGGCGCTGGTCCCCGAGGCGGCGCCGGTGGCGCCAACGGTGCTCACCTCCGATCTCCGCTCGCTGGCCAGCGAGGGCGCGCTCGCCGCGGAGCACGACGGCGCCCTGGCGCAGGCGCGCAGCCTCATGAACTGGCATGCCCGCCACGGCTTCTGCTCGATGTGCGGGGCGCGGAGCGTGATGGCGCTCGGCGGCTACCGGCGCGACTGTCCGAACTGCGGGGCGCAGCACTTTCCGCGCACCGACCCGGTGGTGATCATGATTGCCATCCGCGGCGCCGGCGCCGACGAACGTGTCCTGCTCGGCCGCCAGAAGCAGTTCCTTCCCGGCATGTACTCGGCGCTCGCCGGCTTCATGGAGCCGGGCGAGACGATCGAGGATGCGGTGCGCCGCGAGACCCTGGAGGAAGCGGGCGTCGCCATCGGGCGCGTCGCGTACCACGCCAGCCAGCCGTGGCCGTTCCCGATGTCGCTGATGATCGGCTGTCATGCCGAAGCGCTGAGCGACGAGATCCGGCCCGACGAGACCGAACTCGAGGACTGCCGCTGGTTCGGCCGCGACGAAGTGCGCGCCATGCTTGCCGGCACGCATCCGGATGGCCTGCGCGCGCCGGCGCCGATCGCCATCGCCAACCGCCTGCTCACGGCATGGGCGGAAGAAGATACGTCCGAGGCGCGCGGGAGCGACGATCCTTAACCACGAAAATTTCATCGCTGCGTCTGGCGCCGGGGCCGGAACGGGCCTAGACACGGATTCGCTCCGATAAGTTATTGGCGGCCCAGCGACCGGCCGCCCCGTTTGGACGTTCGCCTCGTTGCCGCGCCATGTCGTTGTGCCGTTGATCATCGCGTTCGCGATGTTCATGCAAACGCTCGACTCCACGATTCTGTCGACCTCGATCCCGGCGATCGCCCGCGCCCTCGACGAGCCGCCGCTCAGGCTGCACCTGGCGGTGACGTCGTACATGCTGAGCCTGGCCGGCTTTCTGCCGCTCTCGGGCTGGCTGGCCGATCGTTTCGGGGCGCGGCGCGTGTTCCGCAGCGCGATCCTCATCTTCACGCTGGCGTCGATGGCCTGCGGCTTCTCGGACAGCCTGCTGATGCTGCTCGCGGCGCGGGTCTGCCAGGGCCTCGGCGGCGCCATGATGGTGCCGGTCGGGCGGCTGATCCTGGTACGCTCCGTCGCCAAGACCGAGCTGATCAAGGCGATGACCCTGATGAGCATGCCGGCGCTTGTCGGTCCGATCGTCGGCCCGCCGCTCGGCGGACTGATCACAACCTTCGCCTCGTGGCAGTGGATCTTCTGGGTCAACGTGCCGATCGGCATTGTCGGCTGGGTTATGGTCGGAATCTTCATCGAGGAAACGCGCGTCGAGAGCGTCAAGGCCTTCGATCTCAGGGGCTTCATCTTTTCCGGCATCGGGCTCTCCGCCGCGCTCTTCGGCTTCGATGGCGCCACCACGGAATCGTTTCCTCCCGCCGTCTCGTACAGCGTGCTCGGCGTCGGCGTGGTCTTTCTCGTTCTGTACGCGCGCCATGCGCGCCGCGTCGCCAATCCGATCCTCGATCTCAAACTCCTGCGCGTGCCTACGTTGCGCGCCAGCATCGGCGGGGGCTCGGTTTTCCGCATCGGCATCGGCGCCATCCCCTTCCTGATGCCGCTGTTCATGCAGGTCGGCTTCGGCTACTCGCCCCTGCAATCCGGCCTGATCACGTTCGCCGCGTCCGCCGGCGCCTTTGGCATACGCGGCTTTTCGGCCCGCGTGCTGGCGCGCTTCGGCTATCGCAACGTGCTGATCTGGGATGTGCTCATCGCCGGCGTGTTCCTGGCGAGCTACGGGCTGTTTCGTGCCGACACGCCGGTGGTCGTCATGCTGGCGCTCCTGGCTGCCGGCGGCGTGTTCCGCTCGCTGGGCTTCAGCAGCATCAACACGCTCGCCTTCGCGGACATCGAGCCCGCACACATGAGCCAGGCGACGAGCTTCACGTTCATGGCCCAGCGCCTGTCGATGACCGTCGGCGTCGCCCTGTCCGCGTTCCTGGTCCACGTGTTTGCCGGCGGCGCCGCCGATCACCCTCCCGTCAGCGCCTTCGCGGAGACCTTCGTGGTCATCGCGATCATCTCGAGCCTGTCGTCGTTCGTCTTCTACCGCCTCAGTCCCGACGCCGGCGCCAGTCTCTCAGGGCGCCCGGTCGCCCATGTGGAACGCCCCGCAGCCGAGAGCGAGCCGCCGCCGCATCGCGAAGCCGCCGAATAGCGGAATCCACATCGCCAATATCGGCCGCGCCGTCTCTGGATGACGGCGGCGACGATGGTATTATTGCCGAGGCCTCGAGCGAGGCCCCGAAGCGAGGTGATTCCATGCACATCATCTGGACGATCATCATCGGGCTGCTGGCCGGCATCGTGGCCAAGCTTCTCGTCCCCGGCCGCAACTACGAACCGAGAGGCTTCATCCTCACCGCCGTGCTCGGCATCGTCGGCGCGCTGCTCGCCACGTGGATCGGGCAGGGGATCGGCTGGTATCAGCCGGGCGAGGCGGCCGGGTTCATCGGTGCCGTTGTCGGCGCGGTGATCATCCTGCTGATCTGGGGCGCCGTCGGCCGCAGCATGCAGGGCGGCAACCGCGCGCCCTGAAGATGCCCTGAAAATTGCGCACTGCGGCCACACGGCGCGGCAACCCGCCGCCGTGTGCCGAGTTCTGACTGTGCTGGGAGGCTCCATGCGAGAGGAGACTCCGTGATGAAACGCATAGTTTTGGGAACTATCGCAGCCGCAGTCGCGACAGCCGGCCTGCTGGCTGCGGCGCCGGCTTCCGCCGCCTCGGCCCTGTGCACAGCCGACGACGCGGGCAGCGCGACGTTCACCGCCCGTGCCTTTGGCATCTTCCCGACGATCGTCGCCGAGCGGGCCAGCGACCGCGCCATGTTCGCGTGCGAATCGAACACGACATTCGGCGGCAGCTGTGCCGTCGTGCACTGCACGTTCGGCCCATGGTAGGGACCGGCGGGGCCGGCGCCAGGAGCCCTGGCCCCGCTTCCTGCCCTGCCGGCCACGGCTGGTTCAGCCTGCCGCCGCGGGAAGCTGCGGAACGTTCGCCCGCCCGGCGACCTTGAGCGGGGCGAAATCGTCGCCGGTAATGGTTTCTTTCTGAAGCAACAGCGCCGCGCCGGCATCGAGATCCGGCCGGCGCATGGCGAGAATGTCGGTAGCATGGGCGAACGCCTCCTCGATGAGACGGCGCACTGCAAGGTCGATCTCGCGCGTCGTCTCCTCCGAGATTTCGCTGCGCTGCACCGGGACGGGCCCCAGGAACTGCTCGCGGCCGACGGCGTAGATGCGGTTGCCGAGCGTGTCGTCCATGCCGTAGCGGGTGACCATCTCGAGCGCGATCTCGGTGGCGCGCTGCAGGTCGTCGGCGGCGCCGGTGGAGATTTCCTTGAACACGAGGGCCTCGGCGGCGCGCCCGCCGAGCAGAACGGCGATGCGGTTCTTGAGCTCGCCAACGCCGAGCAGGAAGCGATCCTCGGTCGGCCGCTGGATGGTGTAGCCGAGCGCGCCGACGCCGCGCGGGATGATCGACACCTTGAACACCGGATCGACGCCCGGGAGGTTGGCGGCGACGAGGGCGTGGCCGAGCTCGTGATAGGCGACGCGCTTGCGCTCCTCCGTGTTGAGCACGCGGCTGCGCTTTTCCAGCCCGGCGACGATGCGTTCCACGGCGGAGCTGAAATCGGCGAGCGTCACTTCGCTGCCGCCGCGCCGCGTCGCGAGGAGGGCAGCCTCGTTCACCAGATTGGCGAGATCGGCGCCGGTGAAGCCGGTGGTGATCGCGGCGATGGCGTCGAGATCGACGCCGGGTGCGAGCTTCACCTTGCCGATATGAACCTTGAGGATCTCGGCGCGGCCCTTGCGATCCGGCCGGTCGACCAGCACCTGACGGTCGAAGCGGCCGGCGCGGAGCAGCGCCGGGTCGAGAATCTCGGGCCGGTTGGTGGCGGCGAGCAGGATGACGCCGGAACTCGGGTCGAAGCCGTCGAGCTCGGCCAGCAGCTGGTTCAGCGTCTGCTCCTTCTCGTCGTAGCCGCCGAACGAGCCGCCGGCGGCACGGCTGCGCCCGAGGGCGTCGAGCTCGTCGATGAAGATGATGCAGGGCGCCGCCTTGCGCGCCTGCTCGAACAGGTCGCGCACGCGCGCCGCGCCGACGCCGACGAACAGCTCGACGAACTCGGAGCCCGAGATGGAGAAGAACGGGACGTTGGCCTCGCCGGCGACGGCGCGGGCGAGCAGCGTCTTGCCGGTTCCGGGCGGGCCGACGAGCAGGATGCCCTTCGGCGCGCGGGCGCCGAGACGGCCATAGGCCTTCGGGTCCTTGAGGAAGGAAACGACCTCGACCAGCTCGGCCTTGGCCTCGTCGGCGCCGGCGACATCGGCAAAAGTCACCCTGGTGTTGGTCTCGACGTAGACCTTGGCGCGCGACTTGCCGATCGCGGTCAGGCCGCCGAACCCCTGCTTCTCGGCGAAGCCACGGAAGGCGTAGGCCCAGACCAGATAGAACAGGCCGATCGGGATGACCCACGACAGGATGGTGCCGAGCAGGCTGGACGACGGCACGCCGCGGACGGTGACGCCCTTGGCGGCGAGCTTGTCGGCGAGATCCGGGTCGACGCGGTTGGTGTAGAACTCGCTGCGGCCGCTGGGCAGCGGCGACTTGAGCGAGCCCGAGATCGAATCCTGCGTGATGGTGACGTCGGAAATCTGCCCGGCGGTCAGCAGCTGCTCGAACTGGCTGTAGGGGATCGTCTCGACGGTGGTGTAGTTCGCCCACAGGTACTGGAACAGCAGCACGCCGGCGACGGCGGCGACCACGTACCAGATGGTGAAGTGGCGCTTGCGGTCAGCCGGCTCCATGGCGCGACGCCTTCATCCGATCACGATTGCCCTGACTGGCGCCGGCGCAGCCGCATCATGCCGTCGCGGCGGCCGGCGCGCTGGCGGCGATCATCTGATCGACGGCCTCCAGTGCCTCGGCAGCATACATGACCGACGGACCGGCGCCCATGTAGATGGCCATGGCGAGGGTCTCAGCAACCGCTTCGCGCGCGGCGCCATGCTTGACGGCGCCTTCGGCGTGGTAGGCGATGCACGGCGCACAGCGCGTCGCAACGCTGATCGCCAGCGCGATCAGTTCCTTGGTCCTGTGGTCCAGCGCGGTGCCGCCATGGGCGGCGCGCGACATATCCGAAAACGCCTTCATCACGTCAGGATCGGCGCGGCGCAGGTCGCGCACCGCGACGTCCATTTCCCTGATCAGCATGCGCCAGTCTTCGACCATCCCGGTTCTCCTGCGAACAAAAGCAAGGCTAAATCCATGCAGCCATGGCCGGCTTGATCTCGATCAAGCGCGGCCGGCGATGTGCATCCGCAAACAACGGGACACATCCCAGTTACAAACCGCCGGCATGGTCGGGCCCCGAAGGCCGCGAGCCTTCGTGCCTCGACGGGAAGGGATGGACGATGAAAGGACTGATCTCCGGAACGGCGCTCGCCGCGCTGGCCGGCACCGCGCTGCTGCTCGCGGCGGCGCCGGCTTCGGCCGCGACGTGGGCGTGCACGGCGCGCGACCTCCGCGACGCCCATTTCACCGGCACCGCCAACGGGCCGTACAGCAACGCCGTCAAGGCCCGCGCCAGCGACAAGGCGCTCGCCGCCTGCCGCGCCGACAGCGTCGTCAAGAACAGCTGCGTCATCGTGAACTGCACCGGCGGCTGAGCCGCCCGGTCAGGGCTGGGCCGGCCACCATCGTCGCCCGGTTGGCCGGCCCGGCTT
>DASZQY010000108.1:0-16165 GCA_035549395.1 Bauldia sp. | reverse complement strand
TTCAATACGAGGAGCGCGGTCTCAAGGATCGCGATTAGTTGCGCGCGTTCGATATCGGTTAATGCCTGGCGGTTCTTGGGGAGGTTCGCCCCGCGCGACAGGCGCACAGCGTCTTCGATCAACCTGGCGATATCGGCAATCAGGGCGGCGTTGTCGGAACGGTTGAGGGCCACCCACCCGACTGCCCGGATGGATAAGTTAGCGGCGGGCGATGGCGGACTTCCCGTAGTGGGATGAGGCAAATCCGGTCGCGGCTGCCGTTCGTCTCGCGCGACTTCGCCTTCCAATTCTCTGAGGAGTGCCTTAGCGCGCACGCCGACCTTCATCAGCACGCCTGCGCTTACTTGCCCCTTGATCGCTTCGAACTTTGCCAAATCGTTTGCGGAAAGTCCGAGGCGGTTTCGATAGCCGAATCCGATTAGAAGCTCGACGGCGTCGAAGATAGCGGCCGCCTGAAACACATCGACCTTGTCGGCGGTGGAAAAGCGGCCCCTTAGCCCGTCCACATCGCTATCGATCGCCGGAAGCAAAGCGTAAATCCGATCGATGATGACTGACCCCGCGCTCGCTTCGCTCATAGGCCGTCTTCCTTCGCTCGATATTGCGCTCCGCCGACGCCGCGAAGTCAGCCCACCCTCTACTGTTCGGCAAATGTATCCCTTCGCCGAATTTCGCCTGTCTCGCTGAAGTGGCGATAATCATCGATCCAGGCACGAGCTTCCGGCGTCGCCTCCATCTTCTCTTCCGACAGGAATCGTTCGATGCGGCGTGGGGTCGGCGCCGCCCAAGTCTCAAAGTCGCCGAGGGCGTTCCATCGGCGCTCTACCTCTCCGCTTGGGAACTGGATTACCTTGCGAATTGCGCGCAAGTAAATCCAGTGTATCCCCTTACGCCATTCTAGCTCCACCTGATCCCGCTGCTCAGGACTCGGATTAAGCGCATCGATCGCGCTCATCAATTCGTCATGGAAAGACAGTCGCCGGGCTGTGGTCATCCCGCCGATGAAACTTCCCGCCATCATGTCAGCCAGCAGAGCCCGGCCGACTGTTATTCCGAGTTGCCGTAGCTGTGTTGCGGTGGCCGTGGCCTCAACGATGGACTCGCGCATCTTGGCCTTAAGCGGCCCAACCGAAAATTCCGCAAGATCATCGATATTCGTGAGCACCGTGAAACTGAGTGCGACGACAAAGGCAAGCCAAGAAACGCCTTGATCGTGTGTCCACCAGAAAGCAACAAGCGGTGCCGCGAACAACAGGAAAAGACCGAAGGCGTGCGCCGGCTTCTTTGGCATAGCTGTTACCTAGCCAGTTACCTTTTGCCGAATTTGAGTCCGGTGTTATTGCCGCTAAGTGCTGGCGCGCCCGGAGAGATTCGAACTCCCGACCCTCAGATTCGTAGTCTGATGCTCTATCCAGCTGAGCTACGGGCGCGTGCGCCGCTAGCTACTCTATGGCGTAGCCTTATGGCAAGGCCGATCCAGCCTTCAGCGCTCGACCCAGTTCGGCCCTTCTTTGCGGTAGCGGTGCTTCACGGCCGCCCAGGCGACACGATGAGCGGTTTGCTCGCGGTCCTGCGGTAGCCGGTCGCGGTACTCCTCCCACGCATTATTGAACGCCGCCCGGTATATCTCCTGCGCGTGTGGCGGCAGATGGTCCCTCACCGATGCCGGCAGCTCGTCCACGCTCTGGTAGGGCATCGCATTTCTCCCGCTGCGTCATGCCATCCGCGAGGGCAGGGTGAGCGTCCTTCCGTCCACGGCAAAGCGGCCGTAGCCCTGATGGTGGATGGTCTTGGGGTTGCGCTCAGCCGGATCTATCCACGCCTTCACCACCTCGAGGATATAGAGATTGTACATGCGCGCCATGCGCACGTCGGTCACGCGGCATTCGAGATTGGCGAAACACTCCGCAAGCAGTGGCGGCCGCACGCTCTCGGCCGGCGATGCGCTCAGGCCGATGGTGGCGAACTTGTCCGTGTCGCGGCCGGAGCAATTGCCCACGGCCACGACCTTGCGCGCCAGCCTGGCTGCCGGAATTGCGATGACGCATTCGCGCGTGCTGCGCAGGGCGGCTGAACTGAAGTCGCCGTCGCTCACGATGCAGGCGATCAGCGGCGGAGTGAACTCCACCATCATGTGCCACGACATGGTCATGACATTCGGTCGCCCGCGACTTTGCGTTGTGAGAAGCACTACGGGTCCAGGCTCGATAAGCTTGTAGACCTCGGAAAGGGGCAGCTTCTTGAAGGCCATGGCGTAGTCCAGGCTGGCTTTGGCGAGGGCCAGTCTGGAGCACTGCAAGGGCGCCGCTTTGATCTGGCTCAGTCCGTCAGATCGAGCGCCCGCCATTGGCGCTGCGGTCGGGAATGACGATTTCGAAGCTGGCGCCCGGGCCGCCGGTCTCGCGCAGCATGATCGAGCCGCCGTGAGCCCGCACCAGCTCAGCGGCAATGGCGAGCCCGAGGCCGGTGCCGCCGGGCCGCGCGTTGCCCTGGAAGGCGCGAAACAGGTTGGCGCGTGCGGCGGCTGGAATGCCCGGTCCGGTGTCAGCAACGATAATCCTGACCGCGCCCCCGCTGCGGCTGGCGCTTATCGTCAGCCGGCGGACCACCGCCGGCCCAGAGTCTCCATCCAGCGCCTGGACAGCGTTGCGGCAGAGATTGACCAGAACCCGGAACATCTGGTCCGGGTCGGCATCGATCTCCAGCCCCTCCGGCACCTTGTTTTCGAAGGTGATGGTCGGGTGTCCGGCGAGGCCGAATGAATCGGCTACGTCTTCGACGAGACGTCGCAGGTCCACGAGGCGCCGGTTGGGCGGCGCCTCCCTAGCCTTGCCGTATGCCAGCGTCGTCTGGGCGTAGTCGATCGCGCGATCGAGGGCTGCGATCAGCTTCGGCGCGAAGCGCTGCACGTTTTCGTCGGGCAGGCTTCCGAGACGGTCGGAGAAAAGCTGCGCCGCGGCCAGCATGTTGCGCAGGTCGTGATTGATCTTGGAGACGGCAAGGCCGAGGTCCGCCAGGTGCCGCTGTTCGCGCAGCGTTCCCTGCAGCGTTTCCTGCATCGCCGCCAGATGCTCCTCCGCGACCCCGATCTCGTCGCTTCGTCCGGAAGGCCGGATCACTTTGCCGACTTCTTCCGGTGCTTCGGAGAACGCCACCATATTCTCGGTCAGCCGTCGCATTGGCCGTACGAAGAGTCGGTTGAGGGAAAAGAAGAGCAGGCTGCCGGTAATCACGGAGACAAGGAGAGACAACCACAGGATGTTGACCGAGTAGCGCAGCATCGCCGCCTTAAGCGGCTGATCGCTGATGACGATCTCGAGCGTTGCGCCGTTACGCGAATTACCAACGACGCGCACGATGCGCGAGCCGCCGGCGAGCAGCGTCGCGAAGGCGTCGCCGATGTCGCCTGTCAGGTTCATCGTCCGCAGGTCGACCATCTGGTCGACCTGCGGCGGCATTTCGACAGTGGCGATAAGGCGGCTGACCGAGCCGCTGCGCACGGCGATGCCGATGGCGCCGACCGTCTTCAGCAGATCGTCCTGGATATCGCGCGGCACATTCGTCTCGTCGGATTCGGCAAGCACGAGACTGGCAGCGTCCGCCATGGTCAGGCGGTCGGCCAGCCAATTGATGCGGAAGTTGGCGATCGACGGGACGTAGATCAGCACTTCGCTGACAGTCACGAACAAAACCGTCAGGGCGAACAGGCGGGCCGAGAGGCCAGGTCCGCGTCGCGTGGCCCGCCGCGGGGGCGAGGTCAAGCCGCCCGGCGGCAATGGCGCCGTTGCGACCGCGGCCCCCTGGCCGATCACGGTGCGGTCATTCATCTGCTTCAGCCGAGGTTGCCTGTGGTTCCAATGATGCGCTTCAGCCATTCCTCCGTCAAACTGCCTACCCTTTGGCCGGCTCCTAGCGTTGCGGCGCCGCCGCGATCACCGGTCGCCAGACGCGGTGCCAGTTCGCTCCGGGTCGGGTAGGGCGGCACGAAAGCCGACAGCGCCTCGAGCCCGAGACGATTGGCAATGGCAAGCGCAAACGGCGCAATCAACTCGGCGGCGTGACGGCCGACGATGCCAGCTCCGAGCACGCGATTTCCGCTCGCGGTCGCCACCACCTTGATCACGCCGTAGGGGTCGTGCTCGATCGCGGCTCGGTCGTTGCCGGCATAGGGAATGCGCGCGACGCGGATGGCGCGGTGGCGCACGCGCGCTTCGTTCTCGCTGAGGCCCACCTCGACAAGACCCGGGTCGGTAAAGGCCACCGATGGCACATGCGCCGCGGGCGACCTCACCGGAACACGGCGCAGGATGTTGCGCACCACGGCAGTGCCTTCCAGGCGCGCACGCCCGGCCAAGGGCGGCCCGGCAATGGCGTCACCGATCGCGTGCACCCGACGGTTGGTTGTCCGCAGGTTACCGTCGACGGCGATGCCGTCGGCCGCGGCCGCGATGCCGGCCGCTGCGAGACCGAGCGCCTCGACATCCGGCTGGCGTCCGCCCGCGACGAGCAGGTGAGAACCGTCGATGCTCATCTCGCCGTCGGCCGGATCGATCAGGCTGAGGCGCAGACCGCTCCGCCGCCGGGCCACTTGCGTCACTTTGGCGCCCGCGCGCAGGCCGATGCCCTCGGCGCGCAGCCGGTCGACGACGATGGTTGCCAGTTCAGGATCGCACTCGGGCAGCGCCGCGGTCTCGCTGATGACCGTGGCGTCCATGCCGAGGCGTGCGTAGGCCTGCGCGATCTCGAGTGCGTACGCGCCGGCCCCAAGCACGATCAGATGGCTCGGGCGGCGCGTCAGATCGAAGGCATCGGCGAAGGTGAGGGCCTCGGCGCCGTCCAGCCCCGCGATCTCCGGCACCGCCGGCGCAGCGCCGGTGGCGATGATGAAATGGCCGGCACGCACGGCCGTGGTCTCGACGGCGACAAGGTCGGGACTGGCAAAACGAGCGATGCCACTGATCGCGGTGACGCCAAAAGCCGCCAGCCGCTCTGGTGTATAGTTCAGACCGATAGCGTCAGATGCGGTCGCCATGTGCTCCCGAACGCGCGGGAGATCGACCTGGAGCGGAGCCCCGTTGACCCCGAGTTCCGGCGCTCTGCGCAGGGCGGCGTAGACGTCGGCAGATGCCAGCAGCGCCTTGGAAGGAACACTGCCGCGCGTAAGGTTGTTGCCGCCAAGCCGGCCGCGTTCCACGAGCACCACGCTGGCTCCCGCCTCGGCTGCTGCGGCTGCCGCGGCGAGGCCGCCGGGGCCGCCGCCGATGATGCAGATATCCGGTGTTAATTCCTCAGCCATGCCCTGGGATGCCTGCCGCTCGATTCCCTCGACAAATCGGGCCGAAACAGGGCGTTCGCGGCTCGTTCCGCGCGTTGACTCGATTCGGCTCCCTCCTTATAAGCCCCAGCCATTCGAGCCGCGCGGAGAAGAAGATGAAACGGACGTACCAACCGAGCAAGCTCGTGCGCAAGCGGCGCCACGGCTTCCGCGCGCGCATGGAGACGACGGGTGGCCGCAAGGTCATCAACGGGCGCCGCGCACGCGGCCGCAAGAAGCTTACGGCCTGACGGCGTGCGGGCAGGTGCCCGCCGGTTACTGACGGATGGAGACACTGAAACGCCGCGCCGCTTTCAAGGCTGTCGCAGGCGGTCGTCGCATTGCGACGGCGGGCTTTGTTCTCCAGGCGCTTAAGGCAGATGCCGATGGTGGCCCGCGTTTTGGGTTCACCGTGACGAAGAAGATCGGCAATGCGGTGGTCCGCAACCGCATCCGGCGCCGCCTGCGGGAAGCGGCCCGCCAGGCCGAGAATGCCGCGGACAAGGCGACGGACTATGTTCTGGTCGGCCGCCGCGCCGCTTTGACCCTTCAATTCGAGCGGCTGGTCACCGATCTAAGGAGCGGGTTTGAGGTCCTGTCGCTGAATGGCGGCGCCCGGACACCGTCGGCAAACAGGTCTGCCTGATGCAAGACAACCGCAATCTCATCGTCGCCCTGGTCCTGTCAGTTATCGTGCTGATCGGCTGGGAAGTCTTCATCATCGGACCGCAGCAGAAGAAGCAGCAGGAACTCGCCGCCCAGCAGACGACGAGCGAGACGGTATCCGGCAACACGACGACCGCGGGCGGGACGGCTCCAGCCGGGCCCGCACCGACTACGCCGGCGACACAGCCGACGCTGACCCGTGACGCCGCCCTTGCCCAGTCGCAGCGTATTCCGATCGAGACCGATGCGCTCAGCGGCTCGATCAACCTGACCGGTGCGCGGCTCGATGACCTCAGGCTGCGCGACTACCACGAGACCGTGGACGACAAGAGCCCGACCATCGTGCTCCTGTCGCCGAGCGGCGCTCCCGATGCGTACTTCGCCGAGTTCGGCTGGACGAGCGCCGATGCCGGCAAGGTCCCGGGGCCGGATACGGTGTGGACCGCACCGGCAGGCGCTAAGCTGACGGCGCAATCGCCCGTGATGCTGACGTATGACAATGGTTCCGGCCTCACGTTCCAGCGCACTATCGCCGTCGACGACAAGTACATGTTCACTGTCACTGACACGGTGAAGAACAGTGGCGGCGCCACCGCCAACCTGACGCCCTATGGCCGCGTCACCCATTTTGGCAATCCGGCGAACGGCACCTACATCCTGCACCTCGGCCTGATCGCCTACACCGACGCCCAGCACCTCAGGCAGGAGAGCTACAAGTCGCTCGATGGCGACAAGACGGTCGCCTTTGACAAGACGAATTCCGGTTTCATCGGCATCAACGACAAGTACTGGGCGACGGCGCTCGTTCCCGAGCCCGGCAAGGACTTCCTTGCCAAAATGGAGAAGATCGAGTCGCCGAACGGCTACCAGGCCGATTTCACCGGCGCGCCGGTCTCGCTCGCATCAGGCGCCAGCGCCAGCACCAGCACGCGCCTGTTCGCCGGAGCCAAGCAGGTCGCGGTCGTCAATGGCTATCGCGATGCGGCGACCGGCGGCATCCCGCATTTCGACCTGCTGATCGATTGGGGCGAGTGGCTGTGGATCGGCACCAAGCCGATGTTCGCCGTCATCGATTTCTTCTTCCACCTGTTCGGCAATTTCGGCCTCGCCATCCTCGCGGTCACTGTGTGCGTGAAGGCGCTGTTCTTCCCGCTTGCCAACCAGTCGTACAAGTCGATGAGCGCCATGAAGCGCGTCCAGCCGCAGATGGCCTCGATCCGCGAGCAGTACAAGGACGACAAGGTCAAGCAGCAGCAAGCGCTGATGGAGCTGTACAAGAAGGAGAAGATCAATCCGCTCGCCGGCTGCTGGCCGATCGCGATCCAGATCCCGGTCTTCTTCTGCCTGTACAAGGTGCTCTACATCACGATCGAGATGCGGCACGCGCCCTTCTTCGGCTGGATCCAGGATCTCTCGGCGCCGGATCCGACGCACATTTTCAATCTGTTCGGGCTGCTGCCTTACGATCCTTCGGTGATTCCCGTCATTGGCGGCTTCCTCGCCATCGGCATCTGGCCGATCATCATGGGCATCACGATGTTCGTGCAGATGCGGCTGAACCCGACGCCGCCCGATCCGACCCAGGCGGCGCTGTTCACCTGGATGCCGCTGATCTTCACCTTCATGCTGGCGTCGTTCCCGGCCGGGCTCGTCATCTACTGGGCATGGAACAACACGCTGTCGGTCACGCAGCAGTACTTCATCATGCGCCGCTACGGCGCCGAGGTGAATCTGTGGGACAACATCCTCACCTCGCTTGGCATCCGAAAATCGAAGACGGCGGTTGCGGCCGTCGTCGTCTCCAGGCCTGCGAACGACGACCGCCGTCAGGCCAAGAAGGCGAAGGCCGAGAAGGCCAAAGGCTAGGTCGGCGTGAGCGACGAGCGTGACCGGGAGCTCGCCGCGCGCCTGGAAGCCGGCCGCAAGCTGTTTGCCCGGCAGTGGCGCCTGCTCTGGGCCGCCACCGATGCCGGCAATCTGCCGCCCTCGCGTGACGTCGAGGTCGCCTTTGCCGGCCGCTCCAATGTCGGCAAGTCGTCGCTCATCAATGCGCTGGTCGGGCAGCGCGCGCTGGCGCGCACGTCGAGCGCTCCGGGACGCACGCGGCAGCTCAATTTCTTCGGCGCCGATGCCGGGCTGACGCTTGTCGACATGCCGGGCTATGGGTTCGCGCGCGCACCGAAAACAGAGATCGCTGCGTGGACGAACCTCGCCTTCGCGTTTCTGCGCGGCCGCCCGAATCTTCGCCGCGTCTACCTGCTGGTCGATGCGCGCCATGGCCTGAAGCCGAATGATCTCGATGCGCTGACGGAAATCGGCAAGGCGGCAGTCTCGTGCCAGGTTGTCCTCACCAAAGCCGACGAAGTCACGCCCGCCGACTTGGCCGCTGTACTCGCGGCCTCGTCCGAGGCGATTGCCAAACGCGCGGCTGCCCACCCCGAGACCATCGTCACCTCGGCAGAGAGCGGAGCCGGCATCGATGGGCTCCGCGCTGAAATCGCGGCACTGATCTGAAAAGAAAACGCCCCGCCGATGGCGGGGCGTTTCCGGAAGGACCGCGGCTCGCTACTGCGCGGGCGCGGTTGGTGTCGCCGGGGCGCCGGCGGCCGGAGGCGCGGCGTTGTCGGCCGGCGGTGTCGCGGTGCCCGAGGCCGGAGGAGGCGCAGCCGGCGTCGCGCCGTTGTCGGTCGGCGCCGGTGCCATCGGCGCGGTAGTGGCGCCGTTGTCGGCCGGGGCCGTCGCGGCCGGCGGGGTTGCCGGATTCGGCGCGATCACGGTGGTGGATGTCGAGGTCGGCGGGTTGGCCGTGTTGCTGTTACCCACCAGGTAGAACAATCCGATCACAACAGCCGCCGCGATGATGATCGCAATCACGATCCAGGCAGCGTTGCTCGAACTGTCGCGGGTGATGTTTGTCTCTCGCGTCACCCGGTAGTCTGAAGGCATGCGGTCGCTCTGTGACATGATCCAAGCTCCTTTGTGCCGCTCCCAGCAAAGGCTGCCGCTATAACCCGCGGACTCGGGTTAGGGTTCCCGCGGTTCCATGTTTGTCCGCCTGTCCCAAACCCGCTATAGAGCGGCTCTTCCTGCCCGCGGACGAATTTTATGGACGCCGTTTCGCCTGAAACTACCGATGCCATGCTGACGGCCCGCCTGATCTCGGCGGCGCTGCCGTACATGCTCGCCTACGATCAGAAGGTGATCGTGGTTAAGTACGGCGGTCACGCCATGGGCGACCCGGAACTCGCCCGTGCCTTTGCCCGCGATATCACCCTGCTCGAAACTGCCGGCGCGCGGCCTGTGGTGGTCCACGGCGGTGGTCCGCAGATCGGCGAAATGCTCGATCGCCTCGGCATCAAGTCGGAGTTCCGCGGCGGCCTCAGGGTGACCGACAAACGCACCGTCGAAATCGTCGAGATGGTGCTTGCCGGCTCGATCAACAAAGAGATCGTGATGGCCATCAACGCCGAAGGCGGCAAGGCCGTCGGCCTGTCCGGCAAGGATGGCAACATGGTCTTCGCCGAGAAGGTGACGCGCAAGGAGAAGGATCCCGATTCCAACATCGAGCGCGAGATCGATCTCGGCTTTGTCGGCGAGCCGAAGCGCATCAGCCGCGCTGTCATCGATATGGTGCTGGGCGCGGGGCTGATCCCGGTGATCGCTCCCGTTGCGCCTGGCGACGACGGCAACACCTACAATGTCAACGCCGATACCTTTGCCGGCGCCATCGCCGGACGCCTTGGCGCGGCGCGCCTTCTGTTCCTCACCGACGTGCCCGGTGTTCTCGACAAGAAGGGCAACCTCATCAAGGAGCTCACCGTCCGCCAGGTCCGCAAGCTCATCGCCGACGGCACGATTTCCGGCGGCATGATCCCCAAAGTCGAGACCTGCGTCGACGCCATCAAGCAGGGTGTCGAGGGCGTCGTTATCCTCAACGGCAAGACTCCGCACGCCGTCCTCCTCGAGCTGTTCACCGACCATGGCGCCGGTACACTGATCAAGCCATGAGGGACACGGCGCTGCCCGGCGCCCGCGATCTCGGCCGCTTCACTGCCGTCGATGCGTGGGTATTTGATCTCGACAACACGCTCTATCCGCGTGAGACGAAGCTCTTTGCACAAGTCGATCGTCGCATTCGCGAGTATGTCGCACGCGTGCTCGACATTCCTTACGAGGAGGCGCAGCGCGTCCAGAAGGACTACTACCAGCGCTACGGCACGACGCTCCGTGGCCTGATGCAGGAGCGGCACATCAGTGCCGACGATTTCCTCGAGTATGTCCATAACATCGATCATTCGCCGATCGAGGCCAATCCCCGCCTGGGCTCGGCGATCGAGCAGCTGCCGGGACGCAAGTTCATTCTCACGAACGGGTCGCGCGCTCATGCCGAGAAGGTCGCGGAGCGACTGGGCATAACCCGCCACTTCGAGGACATCTTCGATATCGTTCGTTCTGATCTGCTGCCCAAGCCGAATCGCGAAACCTACGATCGCTTCATCGTCTCCACCGGGGTGGTTCCGGCGCGGGCGGCCATGTTCGAGGATCTGGCCCGTAACCTCGAGGTGCCGCACGAACTCGGCATGGCAACTGTCCTTGTCGTGCCGCAGGCGACGACCGAGATCGTCACCGAGGATTGGGAACTCGAGGGCCGCGACGCCCCGTTCGTCGATTTCATCACCGACAGCCTCACGCAGTTTCTGGAAGGCGTGCTGACGACGTTGTCGGACTCCAACGTGAGGCGACCTGCATGAGCGACTATCCGGCATTGGCTGCGACGATCGAGGCCGCCTGGGAGGGACGCGACCAGATCGGGCCGACGACCGAGGGCCTGGTCCGCGATACCGTCACCGAGGTTCTCGGTCGCCTCGACCGCGGCGAGATCCGTGTGGCCGAGAAGCGTGACGGCGTCTGGCACGTCCATCAGTGGGCAAAGAAGGCAGTTTTGCTCTCGTTCCGCCTGACGCCGATGGCGCCGATCCCGGGCGGACCGGGCGGCTCAAGCTGGTGGGACAAGGTTCCTTCGAAGTTTGCCGGCTGGAGTGATGTCGATTTCAGCAAGGCAGCCTTCCGGGCGGTTCCGGGCGCGATCGTGCGGCGCTCGGCCTATATCGCACCCAACGTCGTGCTCATGCCGTCCTTCGTCAATCTCGGCGCCTATGTCGATAGCGGCACCATGGTCGACACGTGGGTCACCGTCGGCAGCTGTGCGCAGATCGGCAAGAACGTGCATCTTTCCGGCGGCGTCGGCATTGGTGGCGTGCTCGAGCCGCTGCAGGCCAACCCCACGATCATCGAAGACAACTGCTTCATCGGCGCCCGCTCGGAAATCGTCGAAGGCGTCGTCATCGGCGAGGGTTCGGTTGTCTCCATGGGCGTGTTCATCGGCCAGTCGACCAAGGTCGTCGATCGCACGACGGGCGAGGTTCACATCGGCAAGGTCCCGCCCTATTCGGTGGTCGTGTCCGGGACCATGCCGGGCAAGCCTTTGCCGAACGGCGAGCCGGGTCCGGCGCTCTATTGCGCCGTGATCGTGAAGCGCGTCGACGCCCAGACCCGTTCCAAGACGGGCATCAACGAACTCCTGCGGGACTAGCCAGGCGCACTGCGGTTGACGAGCGCCCTGAAAGCGTTTGGGATCGGACGCCAACCGGAGCCGATGTCATGCGGCCGGCCAGTACCGAGCAGATCCTGCGGTTCTTCTTCCGCGCCAATGGTCGCATCAGCCGCCGGGAATATGCGCTGGGGCTGATCTTCCTTCAGGCGATCAACGCGGCGCTGCTGACGATAGTTCTGAATGCCGAGGAGCTGACGCCGGAACAGTTGCTGCCGATAGTCGTTATTTCGCTGCCGCTCACCATCGCGCTGGCGGTCATCATGGCCAAGCGCTGTCACGATATCGGGCTGCCGGGCAGCTTCTTCCTTCTCGCTCTGGTGCCGGTGGTCGGCCTGTTCTGGCCGATCGCGTTGGCTTTTCTGGCCGGCAATCCCACGGCCAACGCCTATGGCCCTCCACCTGCGTTTGCATCCGAGTAACCTTGGCGCCCGGCGGTAAGAACGGGTAAACCGGCCGCCCCATAGGTTCTCCCAATGACCACGCCAGCCGAAGCCGCCGTTCATCTACGCCGCCTCATCGCGTGCCGGTCGGTCACGCCGAGCGATGCCGGCGCCCAGGACTATCTGGCGGAGGTGCTGACGGGCGCCGGATTCCGTGTCGAGCGCCTGGTCTTCCGCGAGCCGGGTTCGGCCGACGTCGCCAATCTGTTCGCTACCATCGGCGCGGGCAGCCCTCACCTTGCCTTCGCGGGTCATACGGACGTCGTGCCGCCCGGGGATGAGTCGCGCTGGAGCCATCCGCCGTTTGCGGCAGAAGTTGTCGATGGCCGCGTCTTCGGTCGCGGTGCCGTGGATATGAAGGGCGGCGTCGCCGCGTTTCTGGCGGCCGCCTTGGAGCGTCTGGCCGAGAAGAAGCCGCTCAATGGTTCTCTCTCGTTCCTCATCACCGGCGACGAGGAGGGCATCGCTGTGAACGGCACGGTGAAGCTGGTGGCGTGGGCGAAGGAAAAGGACATTCGCTTCGATGCCGCGCTGGTCGGGGAGCCGACGTCCGTCCAGCACCTCGGCGACACGGTAAAGATCGGGCGGCGCGGCAGCCTATCCGGCACGCTGGTGGTACCCGGCAGGCAGGGCCATGTCGCCTATCCCCATCTCGCGGACAACCCGGTGCCCCGGCTGGCGCGCATGGTCGCCGCCTTGTCCGCCTTCAAGCTCGACGACGGCAATGCCGATTTCCAGCCTTCCAACCTGGAGTTCGTAGGCCTCGACACCGACTCGACGGCATTCAACGTCATCCCCGGCGAGGCTCGGGCCCGCTTCAACATCCGTTTCAACGATCATTGGTCGCAGATGTCGCTGAACGCCATCATCCGCCGCATCGCATCGGAAGAGGGGGATGCCGAGATTCATTTTCAGCCGGGCGCCAGCGACTGGTTCCTGACCAAGCCCGGACCGCTGATCGAGACGATCTCGGCCGCGATCAAGGACGTCACGGGTCTCGCGCCCGAGCCTTCCACTGGCGGCGGCACGTCGGACGCACGCTTTTTCAAGGACATCTGCCCGGTCGTCGAATTCGGCCTGGTGGGAAAGACCATGCACCAGATCGACGAGAGTGTTTCGCTCACGGAGCTGGAGACGCTGACCCGGATTTACCGGCGCTTCATCGACAGGATGCTGGGCTAATAGTCCACGGCGACCAGATAAAGGCCGTCCGGCGGAGCCACCGGTCCGGAACGGCTGCGGTCGCGGGCCTCGAGCGCCTCGCCAACCGCCGCGATCGGCCACTTACCCTCGCCGACTTTTTTCAGCGCACCGACCATCGAGCGCACCTGATTGTGCAGGAAGGACCGCGCATCGGCCCGGACGATCACTTCGTTGCCCTCGCGGCTGACGTCGAGCCGGTCCAGAGTCTTCACCGGCGATTTCGCCTGGCACTCGGCCGAACGGAAGGTCGTGAAGTCGTGCTGCCCGACCAGCGCCTGCGCTGCGGTGTGCATCGCGTCGACGGCGAGGGGTTGCATCACCCACCATACCCGTCCGCGGTCCAGCGCCGGCGGCGCCCGCCGGTCGCTGATCCGATAGAGATAATGCCGGCGCCTCGCCGAGAAGCGGGCGTCAAAGTCCGGTGCCGCTTCTGCAGCCGAGACTATGGAGACCGGGTGCGGCCGCAGGTGCGCGTTCACAGCATCGCGGATCGTGTCCGTGCTGCGCGCCCGCTCGAGGTCGAAGTGCGCCACCTGGCCCAGTGCGTGCACCCCGGCGTCCGTCCGTCCGGCACCCTTGACCACAACGTTTTCGCCGCTGAACGCCCGGACGGCCTCCTCGAGCGCCTGCTGTACGGACATGCCGTTTGCCTGCCTTTGCCAGCCGACGAACGGCCCGCCGTCGTATTCAATCGTCACCCGATAGCGCGGCATCAGGCGAATACCGCGCCGACGGATAAGGGCGTGCCGCGCAGGAAATCGGCGGCAGCGAGTGCTGACTTGCCGGCGCGCTGCACATTGAGCAGGCGCACAGCTCCGTTGCCACAAGCGACCGTCAGCGCGCCGTCCAGCAACGTGCCCGGCGCGCCGGACCCAGCCGCCAGCGTCGAGCGCAGCACCTTCACGCGCTCGATCCCGCGGCCGAAATCGGCCTCGAACCACGCTCCCGGGTCGGGAGAAAGTCCGCGGATATGATTGTGAACCTCGGCAGCGGGCCGCGCCCAGTCGATTCGGGTTTCCGCCTTCTCGATCTTCCTGGCATAGGTCGCGCCATCACCGGCCTGAGGTGTGAAGGAAAGCCCACCGCGACCAAGCGCCGCCAGCGCCCGAGCCATGAGGTCGGCGCCGAGCGAGGCGAGACGCTGCGAGAGGTCACCCGCCGTCGTATCCGCTCCAATCTCGACCCGCTCGCTCATCGCGACCGGGCCGGTATCGAGGCCGGCCTCCATGCGCATGACCATGACGCCGGTTTCGCGATCGCCGGCCATGATGGCGCGGGCCACGGGCGCCGCGCCGCGCCATCTGGGCAACAATGAGGCGTGAAGGTTGAGGCAGCCGTTGGAAGGAATGTCCAGGAAGGCTTGCGGCAGCAGAAGGCCGTACGCAACGACCACTCCGACATCGACCCCGAGTTCAGCGAAACGCCCGGATTCGGAAGCGGGCTTCAGAGATGCCGGTGTTAGGACCGGTATTCCGAAGCGGTCGGCGATGGAATGCACGGCCGACTGTCGCTCGCCCATGCCACGCCCGGCAGAGCGGGGCGGTTGGGTATACACGGCAACCACGTCGTGACCCTGACCAACGATTTCAGTCAGTGTCGGGACCGCGAATTCGGGAGTGCCGAAGAAGGCGATGCGCATGACGCGGCGGCATAGCGAGCCGCGCTACGCAGAGCAAGGCCGGAACGCGCAGGGGAGGGAGGAAGGCGCGTTCCGGTCCGCTTGTTCGCCCTTGGTGGGCGACGTGCCGCTGCTAGTAGCAGCGATCGCGATAGAGCCGGCCCTTGTACCTGTAGGTGCACCAGCCGTCGTTCTGGTGTGCCACCAGCACCGCACCGGCAAGTGCGCCGATGCCGGCGCCAATGGCCGCGCCGGCGACGCTGTTTGTCGCTGCGCCACCTATAACGCCACCGGCCAAGGCGCCGCCGAAAATACCTTCATCCGATGTGCAGCCAGCGAGGCCGATGCTGGAAGCCGCCACCGCGGCGATGATAAGCTTCTTCATGAAGATGACTCCCAAGCGAGATACGCGAAGGGCGCTCGACTGCCGATGCCCGAAGACTCTCGGAGAACGCCCCCGCGGCCGCTAGGTTCCATCCCGCCGCGACAGCCGCATGGCGGCATTGCGGCGAAATAGCGACGTCGTTAAAGCGCGGTGCGCGGCGCCAATCGCGACTGCTTCGCGAATTTCTTGATAACCATGTCGCGCTTGAGCTTCGACAGGCGGTCGATGAACAGCTTGCCGTCGAGGTGGTCGATCTCGTGCTGCAGGCAGACGGCGAGCACGCCCGTCGCCTCCAGCTCCTGACGCTGGCCGTCACGGTCAAGGTAGGCGACACGCACAGTGGCCGGACGCTCGACCTCGGCGTAATACTCCGGGATCGACAGACAGCCTTCCTCGGCAGTAGCAACCTCATCCGAAGACCACAGGATCTCGGGATTTACGAGGAAGAGCGGCGCCGGCGCGGCTTTCTCGTCCTCGCGCTGCGCGACATCGATGGTGACCACGCGCCGCGGCACGTTTACCTGGATGGCGGCGAGGCCGATTCCGGGCGCCGCGTACATGGTTTCCAGCATGGAATCCATAAGCTTGCGGAGGTCGTCGTCGATGCGCTCAACCGGGGCGGATTTCACGCGCAGGTTGCGATCGGGAAGGGTGATGATGTCGAGCTTTGCCACCCGCTTCAGATATGAAACGGGTAACGCCCGGTCAACCGTGACAAGGCAGCCATGACGAAGCGGCGGAAGGCGCCGAAAACGCGGAAAGGCACGCGCAATCCGGTCGCCCAGGCGGTGCGGACGCCGCGTTTCCGGCCGCGCGTCGAGCCAAAGGCGAACGCCTATCACCGCCGGCCAAAGCACGCGGCGGACAGCGGGACGGACGAGCCGGACGAGAAGTAATGTTCCCGTTTTGTGCTGGACGCCAATGC
>DASZQY010000107.1:0-3105 GCA_035549395.1 Bauldia sp. | reverse complement strand
CCGATGACGCCGGCGCTCTATGTCTGGCTGTTCTGCCTGTATTTCGCCGAGTACTTCGTCATCATCTTCTTCAACACCGCGCTGGTCGGCGCGGCGATCGCCAAGCTCGCCGGCGGCGACGTGACCATCGGCTCCGCGCTGGCGCTGGCCGTGAACCGTATCGTTCCGATCCTGGGCTACGCGCTGGTCTCGGCCACCGTCGGCATCATCCTGCGACAGATCGCGGAGCGGTTCGGTTTCATCGGCCGGCTGGTCGAATCCCTTTTCGGCCTGATGTGGACGGTCGCGACATTTCTGGTCGTGCCGATCCTCGCCGCCGAGGGCATCGGCCCGATCAAGGCGATACGGCGTAGCGCCGCAATGCTCGGCGACACGTGGGGCGAGAACCTCATCGGCAACGCCGGCATCTCGGTGGTAAGCGGGGCCATTGGTGCAGTAATCATCCTTGTCGGCGTGGGCGGCGGTATCGCCGCGATCGACGCCCATCACCTCGTGCTCGGCGGCACGATGGTCGCGATCGGCGTCGTGCTGATGCTGGTGCTCGTTCTGGTGAGCGCGGCGCTTTCCGGCATATACGCCGCGGCGCTCTACTATTTCGCGCTAACCGGCAAGACGCCGGAAGGCTTCGACGGTCCGACCCTCCGCTCCGCCTTCACAACGCGCGGCGCGAACTGAACCTCAGTCTCGGTCCCATGCCGGGCCGTCCAACGTGACGGCGACGCGCACGCCGACGAAATTCGAGCGGTCGTCGCGGCTGGCGAAGGTGCCGGCAAAGCTGGCCAGCGTATTGACCACGCCATCGTACTGGAAGCCACGGCCGAAAAAGCTGCCACCCTCGGCGGAACACTCCTTGCCGCCGGCCGGCGCCGGGCTGGTGTTGTCGTCGGTCATGAACGGCGAGCCGTCGGTCGGCGCCCCGTCGTAGGTGTTGTGCAGGCAATCGGCGACCAGCTCCAGCGCGTTGCCGGCGGTATCGTAGAGGCCCCACGGGTTCGGCTTGTAGCTACCGACCGGCGCGGTGGTGTCGGACTTGATCTTGTCGGCGCACGGCGCCGCCATGCTGGCCGAATAGTACGACTTGCGGTCGGCGAAATTGGCATAGTCGCATGCCTTCCCGGGGTCGTCGCCCCAGAACCAGACGGTGCTCGTGCCGGCGCGCGCCGCATACTCCCATTCGGCGTTGGACGGGAAGCGATAGGCGCGCCCGGTCTTCTTGCCGAGCCAGGCCAGATACGCTTCGATGTCGGTACGGCTGATGCAGGTGGCAGGCTGATCGTCGGCGGCCGGATTGCCGGGCGTGCGGAAATCCGCCTGCTTGACCCAGAGCACGCCGTACTCCGGCATGTTGTCCGGGTTATCCAGAATGTCGCCGACGTACTTGCCCTTGTGCGGACCGGAGTCCGGCAGGCGGAGCAGGCACGGCCCGGAGACATCGTAGCGGGTGTCATCGACGAAGGCGCCGAACTCGGCGACGGTCAGCTCATACTGGCCGATGGCGTAGGTGTAGCCGATGGTCACCTTCACCGAGCCGCGCAGCTCGTTGCCCTGACGGGCGATGGCGATTTCCTTCTTGGAGGCGACGCCCTGCACGAACGAGCCGGGCGGCACGACGATCATCGTCGGACAGTGCTCGCAATCCTGAAAAGTGGAGAGCGGCGCGGGCGTGTCGGCGGCTGCGGGTATCGCTGGGACCGCAACCGCGACGAACAGGAATGATGCGAGGAGCAGCTTCATCCGGACTTTATGGGTGCCGGAACTCCCTCGATCAACCCGCAGAAATGACGACTGGTTAAAGGCGGGCCGCCTTGCCCGGGATCAGCGGCACGAAGCGGACATCGGCGAGCTCGCGCTCGTCGAAGCCGGACTCGGTGCGGCGAAGCTGGAGCAGCCTCTGCGGGCCGTCCTGCGGGCCGACGGGAATGACGATGATACCGCCGACCTTGACCTGCTTCTTCAGCGCCTCTGGTACGCTCTCGCCGGCGGCGGTGACAATGATGCGATCGAAAGGCGCCTGCTCCGGCCAGCCCTGCATGCCATCGGCGACCAGCGTCGTGATGTTGTGAAGACGAAGCGTCTTGAAGCGCGACTCCGCCGCGCTGACGAGCGTGCGGAAGCGATCGACCGTGTAGACGCGGCGCGCAAGGCGGGCGAGCACTGCCGCCTGGTAACCGCTGCCGGTGCCGACCTCGAGCACGCGGTCCCGATCACCGACCTCCAGCGCCGCCGTCATCATGCCGACGATCACGGGCGCGCTGATGGTCTGGCCGCAATCGATCGGCAGCGCGCGCTCGGGTGCATACGCCTGCACCCTCATCTCGGCCGGCACGAACAACTCGCGCGGCGTCGCCTCGATCGCCGCGACGACGCGCTGATCGGTGACACCAGCCTGGCGCAGCTTCAGGATCAGGCCCGCGAGCTGAACCCGCCTTTCGTCATCATCGCCACTGCCGCGCACTCCGGCCATGGACGCAATGTTAGCCGGATTCCCGCGAAAAGTGATGGCGAAGCGGATCGGTGAGATCGCGGGCGGTCATGTCGAGGCGGAGTGGCGTCACCGACACCATGTTCGCCGCAATCGCGGCGTCATCGCTGCCCGGGGTCAGCTTCCCCTGCTGACGTCGGTACATCAGCCAGTAGTAGGGCAGATTCCGTCCGTCGCGCCGCTCCTCGACGTGGAGCCCGTGGCTGAGCTCGCCTTGCACCGTGATCGCCGTGCCCTTGATCTTTGCGGGCGACACATTGGGGAAGTTCACGTTGTAGAAGACGCCGCGCGGGAAGCCGAAGGCAAGGAGCTTGCCGATGATCGCGGGCGCGAGCGCCTCAGCCGTTGCCCATGGCACAACGCGCTCGCCGGCACTGTACTCGTAGCCCTGCGACAGCGCGATCGACGGGATGCCGAGCAGCGTGCCCTCGATGGCGCCGGCGATGGTGCCGGAGTAGCTGATGTCATCGGCGATGTTGGTGCCGGAATTGACGCCGGAGAGGATGAGGTCGGGCTTGTCCGGCAGCAGGCGGCGCACCGCCATGATCACGCAATCGCTCGGCGTGCCGCGCACGGCGTAGTGCTGGGGGCTGACGGCGCGCAGACGGAGCGGATCGTTCAGC
>DASZQY010000106.1:0-1899 GCA_035549395.1 Bauldia sp. | reverse complement strand
CCAACCCAGGCGCCGGGATCGAGGTCGCGGCGCAACCCACCCGGTTTCAGCAGGCCGCGCAGGAAGCGGCTGCCGGTCAGCCGTCCGTTGATCTGCTTGGCGCGCTCCTCGAGCAGACGACCTTCGGCCTGCCCGACCTTCAGCGTCGTGGTGTCGGCGAGATGGCCAAGGTAGTGCAGGTGGTTGTAGATGCGCTCCAGTTCAGCAAGCAAGGCGCGCAACAGCAGCGCGCGCTCGGGCACGGCACAGTTCGCCGCGTCTTCGACCGCCTGGCAGAAGGCCAGCGCATGGGCGAAACTGCCGACGCCCGATACGCGCTCGGCAAGCACGGCCGCCTTGTCGAGCGGCAGGCCGGTGAAACGTTTCTCCATGCCGCGATGCTTGTAGAAAAGCTGCGGATGGAGGTGGAGGATGTGTTCGCCGATGTAGAGGAAGACGAGCTTGACCGACTCGACCACATCGGCACGGACCGGGCCAAACGGAAGTTCCTGCACATCTTCGCCGGCGACCTCGGGCAAGACCGTGCTTTCGAACGCGTAGGGCATGACAGTCGCCGCCGGATAGGCGGGATCGAGCGGGGGCGCCACCGGGCGGGCTCCGGCGTGCAGAACCAGCGGCAACGGCTCCGGCTGCCCGTCGAACGCGAGGCCGAACAGGTCGGTGATCTCGCGTTCGTACCAACTCATGAGGGGACTGACGCCGGCGACACTCGCCATTCGGCCGTCGGGCCGCGTCGCCCAAAGGACGAGCCCTTTGCGGCCGGGACGATCGCCGAGGTAGCGCAGCTCCAGCACGCCGGGCTGCGGATGCCAGGCGTAGGCCATCTGCATGCGCCCGCCGGCGCCGACCAGAGCCGCCACCTCCTTCACCAGCGTGGACGGATCGACGGTGATGGACGCGATCGCGGTCATGGCGCCACCGGCGATAGCAGGCTGGCCGCCGACGCCAGATAATTCCACAGCGCCGCCGGCCACCACAGGCCGAGAACGAGAAGCGGGAGGAAGGCCAGCCACATCGGCACGGCGCACCAGCGGCTGAGCCGGCCTTGCGGCGCCTGCTCGGCTTCCTCCCCGTAATACATGGCGCGGAAGTGATTCATGAAGCCGACGAAGATGACGATGAGCAGGATCGCCATCGCATACACCGCCCATGCGAACGGGGCCGCCAGTCCGGCCCGCATGATGGTGAACTCGCTGAAGAACAAGCCGAACGGCGGTGCGCCGGTGATCGCGATTGCACCAGCCAGCCACAGCCCACCCGTCGTCGGGAAGAAGTGGCCGACGCTTCTGATCGCGCCGATCGCCTTGGTCTCGTAGCCGCGCATGACGTTACCGGCACCGAAGAACATCAGCGACTTGTTCAGCGAGTGGTTGAGCATGTGATAGAGCGCGCCGACGATGCCGAGCGTGCCGCCGAAGCCGAGACCGAGCGCGATGACGCCCATGTGCTCGATACTGGAGTAGGCCATCAGCCGCTTGATGCCGCGCTGGCGCACGATGAACAGAGCGCCGATGAGCAGCGAGATCGCGCCGAAGGCAACGACGGTCATCTGCGGCAGCAGGCCGAGCTCGGCGGAGCGGGCGACCGTGAGGAAACGCGCAATGCCGATCATGGCGGTGTTCAGCAGCGCGCCGGAGAGCATCGCCGATACCGGCGCGGGCGCCTCGCTGTGCGCATCGGGCAGCCAGGTGTGCATCGGCGCCAGACCGACCTTGGTGCCATATCCGACGAGCACGAGCAGGAAGCCGATCAACAGGATGATCGGACTCATGTGCGGCGCCGCGCCGGCGAGCGCGGCCCACGTCATGCGGTAGGTTGGTCCGAGCACGAAGGTGCCGCCCCAGTAGAGCAGGACGGTGCCGAGCAGCGCGAGGCTGATGCCCGCCGAGACGACCATGA
>DASZQY010000105.1:0-6167 GCA_035549395.1 Bauldia sp. | reverse complement strand
GAGTCGGAACTCTTCAAGCATCCGCGCACGCTCGATCGCCGTGCGCGCGTCCCAGCACAGCCCAACATCGATCATCAAGTCGATGTCATCGCCGACGCTTTGACGCGCGGCCTTTGCCAGCGCGACGTCGCTCCGCCAGTCTTGGCCGAAGCCGCCCCAGCCGAACTTCACGGCGGTGAAGCCTTTCTGAACCAGCCGCTTGCCCGTTTCACGCACGAAGTCGGTGTCAGTCTTGTCCTCGGGAAACAGGACGCTGGCATAGGCGCGGATGCGCTTGCGGAAGGCGCCGCCGAGCAAACGGGAGACAGAGGCGCCTGCTGCCTTGCCGGCGATGTCCCACAACGCGATCTCGGCGCCGCTGATCGCGGTGAGGCCGAAGCCGGAGCCGTGCAGGTAAAGCGTACCGGCCATCAGGCGCTTGAGCAGCGGCTCGATGTCGCGCGGGTCCTGGCCGATGAGCAGGCTGCGCAGGCCGTGGCCGATCGAGTTTGAAGTTGGCGCATCGAATGCTGCTTTGAGAACGGTCGGCATGGAGTCGGCTTCGCCGATTCCGGTTATTCCGGCATCGGTGTGGATGCGCACGACGAATGCGTCTTGTGAGCCGTCCGATACGTCCGCCACACTTGGCAGGCGAAGCACAATCGTCTCAACTTCGGTGATGCGCATGGCGTCAACGGTCCTGTGTCAATGACGGATGACCGCCTGCAGAAACGCCTTGGTGCGTTCGCTAGTCGGGTTGCTGAAGAAAGCGGCTGGCGCTCCCTCTTCAACAATCGCGCCGTGGTCCATCATCACGACGCGGTCAGCGACCTCTCGGGCGAATCCCATTTCGTGAGTGACGATAGCCATCGTCATGCCCTCGGCGGCCAGCGCTTTCATCACACGCAAGACTTCGCCCACCAGCTCGGGATCGAGGGCGGAAGTGACCTCGTCGAACAGCATGGCTTCCGGATTCATGGCGAGGGCTCGCGCGATAGCTACGCGCTGCTGCTGTCCGCCGGAAAGCTGGGCGGGGAAGGAGTGCACCTTCTCGCTGAGTCCCACGCGCTCCAGCAGGACGCGCGCCTGGGCTTTGGCCTCCGCCGCGGGTGTGCCGCGAACGTGAATTGGGCCGGAGGCCACGTTGTCGAGCGCACTCATGTGTGGAAACAGATTGAAGCGCTGCGAAACCATGCCGACACGTGCGCGGATGGCGCGCACCTTGGCTTCGGGATCGTGGACACGCTTTCCGTCCTTCTCGTAATCGTAGATCGGTTCGCCGTTCAGGCGGATCGTGCCGCTGTCAATGCCTTCGAGATGGTTGATGACGCGCAGTAGAGTGCTCTTGCCCGATCCGCTCGGCCCGATGACGACGACGACCTCGCCGCGGGCAATCTCGAGATTGACGTCGCGCAGCACGTGGAGCGCGCCAAAGCGCTTGTTGATGTGTTCGAGCTTGATCATCAGCCCGTCTCCCGCGCGAAGAAGGGCAGGAAGCGGAAAAACGATCGTCGGGCGCTCGGCCCGTCGCCTTGCGGCGTCGCCTTCAGCCGTCGCTCGAGCCGGTCGACGATAGCTGCGCTCGGCCAGCACACGGCGAGATAGAGCACTGCGATGACCGTAAAGATCGTGATGTGTCGGAAGGTGGTCGATGCCAGAATTTGTCCCTCGAACATCAGTTCGCGGATCGTAAGAACCGACAGCAGCGACGTGTCCTTGAACAACCCGATAAGGATGTTGCCGATTGGCGGAATGATGATGCGAATGGCTTGCGGCAGGACAACCACGCGCATGATCTTCGCTCGCGACATGCCAAGCGACAACGCTGCTTCCGTCTGCCCGCGATCGATGGCTTCGATGCCGGCGCGATAGATTTCGGAGAGGTATGCAGAGTAGGCGAGGCTCATGCCGATGATGCCGGCCGTCCATGGCTCCAGCCGGATACCGGCGAACGGCAGCACGTAATACAGATAGAAGAGTTGGAGCAGCACTGGCGTGCCGCGGAGGAACTGCACGTAGATTGTCGCCGGATAGCGCAGGAACCAGTGCCGCGAGATGCGCGCCAGCGCCACCGGCAGGCCGACGACCATGGCGATGATCATGATCATGATCGTCGCCAGCACGGTTATGAGAAGGCCGTGCAGCAATACCGGAAGCATCCCCGGTATCTCGTCCCAATGAAATCCCATGATCCCGATTCCTCAGCCGCGCGGAAGTAGCGTCAGCATACGCGCAGGCGGCCGTCCGCTCGCACGATGCAAGCGGACGGAATGTGTAGCGAAGGCAGTTACTTCATCCCGGGAATGACGAACAGATTGCGCTGGCCGAGCCCGTACTTCTGCAAGATCGCGAGCGTCGTGCCGTCGATGAACATCTCGGCGATGGCGTGGCTGAACACGTTGTTGAAGTCATTCTCGCCTTTGCGGATGCCGAAGCGCGTCCACTCGGAAAGTCCTGAGTGCGGAACGTAGCTTGCGACGATATCGACCGGCAGGTCCTTATTCTGCGAAAGGAAGCCGGTGAAGTTCGCGTCCTCCGCCAGATAGCCGTCTATGCGGCCCGCCACCAGATCAGATACCGCTGTCTGGTTGTCCTTGTAGATCGGGTGCCCTTTGAGGTCGGTGCGCGCGTTAAGCCAGTCCGTGTACGGCACTCCGAGGGCGGAACCGATCGTGTGACCAGCAAGCGAGTCCCAGGTGGTGAGGCCGGCCGGGTTCCCTTTTGGCACCACCAGGATGTCGCCATACCAGAACACCGGAATACTGAAGTCGATGATCTGCACGCGCTCAGGGGTCACGTGGACATCGCTGGCAAGCAGATCGAAGCGGGCGCTCTGCAGGCCTGGCACCATCGATTCCCACGGGCCTTCGACATAGTCGATCTTGGTGATGCCGCACTTGTCGAGGGCGGCGAGAACGATGTCGGTATTCCAGCCGGTGCGTTTGCCGGTCGCCTTGTCGACATAGTTCACCGGGAACGATTCGATCAGACCAAGGCGAATGCCGTCCTTGACATATTTGGCGTACGAGCCGTCCCCGCCGACATAGTTGGCGGGCACGATGCCGTTGGCAAAAGCTGGTCCATCGGCGGCGAATGCGCGGCTGCCGGCTGTCCATCCGACCAGGGGCATTGCGCCCGCCGCGGCCGCCAGGCCCATGATGGCGCGGCGGTTCATCGTAGATCCTGAATCAGTCATGTGCTTTACCTCTCCCAATCAGTTTGTAGTTGTCGTTTCCTCCCATCCGGCCAGAACCGGACGGCATTCACACCGTTGCTCTCGCTTCTTTTTCTCTTGGCAAGGTCGCGAGCGTCGACCCCAGCCGCTCCCAAATCATGTCGATCTCGGCCATGTCGCCGGCATCGAGTTCGGGAAACTCGGGATCGCGCACGACCACTGGCGAGGTGAACACGCCGCGGCGGCGCAGAATCTCCTTCGACACTGCCATCAGCCGCGACATCTCGATGTTAAGTAGGGGCATGGCACGATCGTAGTAATCGCGCGCGCCGTGGCGATCTCCGCGGGCAAACGCCTCATAGCAGGCCACCAGCACGTCGGTAGCTGCGGCCGAGGGCATGCATCCGCTGCTTCCCCGTTCGAGTTCGTCCATGAGGTAAAGTCCGGCGGTGCCGCCGAATACCCCGAGCAGCCGGTCGCCGAGCGCATTGAGCGTAGCGCTGATGTTGTGGCCTGCCGGCGGTCTTTCTTCCTTCACGTACTGGATGCCGGGCACGCGCTCGAGCAGATCTCCAAGAGCCGCACTGCCGATACCGAATGCGAACGGCGGCGGAGCGTTCTGCAAAACGACGGGGACGCCGGCCGCTTCGGAGATACGGGCGTAATACTCGATAATTCCTTTGGTGCCTGGCCGCCGCACATACGGAGGCAGGGCCATCACGGCCGCCGCACCCGCCCGGCCGGCGTGCCATGCCAGAGCCGCGGCTGCGCGGGCGCTGGGCGCCGCGACGCCGGCGATGACCGGCAGGCGGCCTCTTGTTTCGTCGATGACGACTTCGACGAGCCGCCGGCGCTCGTCGTCCGTCAGCACCATGAATTCGCTGGCAAGTGCGGGAACGACGAGGCCATGCGCGCCTGCGCCGATGCAGAAGCGGACTTCGCTCCGCACATCGGCTTCCACGATATCGCCACCCGCATCAAAGGGCGTCTGCAGTACCGGCATGATTCCGTGCAGCCGGTCAGCCATGACGCGTCTTCCGAAGTTTGTGATGACGACACCACGAGTTCATCGCGGCGACCTCAGCCCAGACCCGGCGTGCGGTAAAGCGTGCGGCCACCGGCCTTGATTTCGATGTCCTGGAGGTATGGTCCCCAGAGCATCGGATCGACGGTAACTCCGAGGCCTGGCGCGTCTGGCACCCGGATCATGCCGCTGGTGTCCGGCAGGATGCTGTCCACGGTGATGGCGCGAGCGACCGGCTTTATATCGACCGGATATTCGCAAAGCGTTGCGTCGGCATAGCCGGCGTAGGGCTGCAGAGATGCCGAAAGTGCGAGGTTCGACGTGAAGGTGTGGTTCACGTAGGTAACGCCGCGCGCGTGCGCGTAGTCGGCGATCTCCTTCGAGATGCTAATTCCGACGCGGCCGGCGTCGATCTGGACGAAGCTGATTTTGGCATCGTCGATCATCTGCTTGGCCATATAGAGATTGTGCGAACCCTCACCGCCAGCCAGTTTCACCCGGCCGGAGCGCTCGGCCAGTGCTGCATAGGCGCCGTGCGCACCCGTGACGAAAGGTTCCTCCAGCCAGGTGGCGAAGACTTCGTTCAACGCGGGAAGAACAAGGGCAGCACGCTCCACGTCTTCGACCCAGATAGTGCCGGCGTCGATCAACAAGATGCCATCGGGGCCGAGGCCTTCGCGCGCTGCGTGAAGGTGGTCGACGTCATCTGCGACGGAACCGGCGCCGAATGGTCCCCAGCCGAATTTCGCCGCGCGATAGCCGAGCGCGCGAACTTCGTTCGCCTTGGCGAGTGTCTCCGCCGGACTGTCGCCGAACAATCGTGAGGCGTAGGGCAGCTTGGGAGCTGCACTGGTGAAACCGAGCAGTCTCCACACCGGCTCGCCGAGCCGCTTCCCCATCAGGTCCCAAAGCGCCATGTCGATGCCGGCGAAGGTGTGTGCCGCCTGCAATACGTCCTGACTGCGAGCGCGCACGAGACGACCGATCCGGTCGATATCGCCGGGGTCGTTCAGGGACTGGCCGAGAACGGAGTCGGCGAGGGGGTGGCATGCGCTATGCGATAGGGGGCAGACAAAGCTGGCGATCGAGACGAGGGGCGAAGCCTCGCACTCGCCCCAGCCGAATTCGCCGCCGGCTGCAACCCGGACCAGCAGGGCGTCCTGACTTCCATCCCCAATGTCTTCGACACGCGGCATCGACAAATAAAAAAAATCGACGGCGTCGATCGCTGGCATTGGTGCGGTGCTCCCCGGAGTGGCTAGGTCCGCCACGAGGCGATCGTATTGACCGAGGTTCCAAATAATGGAACTAATGTTCCTATAAATGAGAATGGCATTGGGGTGCCCCGAGTGTCAAGGCAGGCGACGGTCAGGGGAAGTGGCACCTTCACAAAGGTCATGACTGTGTTGCGTCACGCCGCTGAGCGCGCTGACGGCGCTACATTTACCGAGCTGCTGGAGGCGCTCGATATCCCAAAATCGACGTTGCATCGGTTGCTTCACACGCTGCTCTCCGAGCGTTTGCTGCGCCTGGATGAAACGGACCATCGCTACAAACTCGGCTACGGAATCTTCGAGCTGGCACGGCATGCCTGGGAGCGCACCGACATTCGTCGCGAAGCCCAGCACGCCATCCTCGAGCTGGTACGGCACACAGGCGAGACGGTTCATCTGGCCATTCTCGACGGCCTCGATGTCGTCTACGTCGACAAGATCGAGGGCTCGCACACGATCCGCATGGCCTCCACGGTCGGTGCTCGCAATCCGGCCTACTGTACCGGCGTTGGCAAGGCCTTGCTCGCGTTTGTCGATTCGAAGGAACTCGCCCGACGGTTCACGGGCTACGAGTTTCGCTCATTTACTCCAAACACCATTACCTCGTTCAAACGCCTTGCGAACGAGATGGCCCGGATAAGAGCTGCACATTTCGCCGTCGACAACGAGGAACACGAGGTCGGTATTCGCTGCGCCGCCGCACCAATCTTCAACT
>DASZQY010000104.1:0-4968 GCA_035549395.1 Bauldia sp. | reverse complement strand
GCAGCACGCTCTCGCCGGCATGGGTGCGCGAGCTGGCCGAGGCGGCGCGCAAGAAGGGTGCGGATTTTCTCGACGCGCCGGTCGGCGGCAGCAGGGCCGCGGCGGCCGAGGGCAAGCTCATGCTGTTCGTCGGCGGCGATGCCGCGACGCTGGCCAGGGCGCGCGCCCCCCTTGAGGCGATCAGCGCGCGCATCAATCACCTTGGCCCGGTCGGCGCCGGCGCCACCTGGAAGCTGATCAACAATGTCATGAGCGCCGCGCATATGGCCGTGCTGGCCGAAGGACTGGCGATTGCCGAGAAGGCGGGTATCGATCTCAAGCAGGCGGCCGATCTCATCCGCAATGGCGCGCCGGGAAGCCCGATGGTGATTGGCAAGCTGCCACGTTTTGTGGAGCGCAACTACGCCAGTGCCGACTTCAGCCTGAAGCTGATGCACAAGGATGTCGCCTACGCCGCGGCGCTGGCGAATGCCGAGGGCGTCCGGGTGCGGGTCATTCCGGCGGTCGGCGAAGTCTATGCTCTCGCCGAGGCGCAGGGCCTCGGCGATCATGACGTCGCGGCGATACGCGAAGTGAAATTGTAGGTTACTTCGACTTCCGCGACGCTTCGAACAGGAACCAGGCGCGCCGCTCGGCCTGGTCGATCCAGTTCTCGATCAGGCTTGCAGTGGCATAGTCGCCTTCCTCGTCGCAAAGCTCGTGCGCCTCCCGCAGGTGGGCCGCGGCCGCGCGATTGTCTTCCGCGAGCTCGGCCAGCATGTCTTCCGGCGTCACGTAGTCGGCGTCGTTATCCAGCACGCGCTGAAGACGGGCGATGTGCCCGATCGAGCGGATGGTCGTGCCGCCAATCTTGCGCACGCGCTCGGCGATATCGTCGGTGGCGGCGAAGATCTGCTCGCCCATCTCGTCAAACATCAGGTGATAGTCGCGAAAGTGCGGTCCGCTGACGTGCCAATGGAAATTCTTGGTCTTGATGTAGAGCGCGAACGTGTCGGCGAGGATCGTGTTGAGCGCACCGGCGATGTCGCGGCGGGCGTTGGAGCCGAGATCGCTCGGCGTGGTCAGCGGCGCCTTGCGGCGTTCGCCGGCGGCGGCTTTGGAAGACTTGGCCATTTTCACTTGGGGTGCTCCTCGTTCTCAGGGATACTCAGGCGATGCGCCGGCTTCTTCCGGCAAGGACCGAACGCACGAAGTCGGCCTCGGCGGCGATGCCTGCCCACTCGTCCGCGTCCGGGCCGTCATAGATCAGCGTATAGGGGCCGTCGTAGCCGGCGTCATCGGCGATGGCGACGCAGAGGCCGTAGTCGTCGGCATCCAGCGAACCTGGCGCGGCGACCGGACCGCCGAAGCCGCACTTGGCGTGCGTGTCTTCGGCACGCGGCATGATCTGGGCCAGCGCGTCGTATTTCCAGTCGCCCTTCCAGTTGCCGAAGTCGGCGAGCAGCCCAAGACCGGGCACCGCGTCGAGGACGTGGCTGACTTCGCGCGGGCCGGAAAGGAGATCGTGCCAGTTCTCGGTCACGATGCGCACCTTGAGGCTCTCGCCGTGGCGCACCGCCTCCTTGAGGCCGGCGACCGAAAGGGCGAGGGTCGCGGGCGTCGGCTTCTGCTTGCCGGCGACGACGCGGGCGGAGAGCGCGCCGATCTCGGCGGCTACGTCGATCCAGCGGTTGATCCAGGCGACGTCGCGCTTGTGGTTCACGGCATCGGAAATGTCGGCGTCGTCGATGAGCAGCATGGTCAGCGTCACGCCGGCCTCACGGCAGGCGGCGCGGAATTCGCCCAGCCAGGAGCGGCCGCGGTCGGCGACGTGAAAATGGCAAAGCTGGAGGTTGTGGATGCCGTGGCGGGCGACTGCCGCCGGAATGTCGAGGATCGCCGTCGTACCCGGGCCCCAGGCCTCCTTGCGCACGCCGGCGGTCGCTGGCGTTTCCCACCAGCTCAGGCCGATGGTGCGATGCAGGCTCCAGCTCGATACGGCAATCACGGGGTCGCGGGGTGCGGACATGGTGGCGCTATCCAACAGGAAACAAGGTCTCACCTTACCGGCATTCAGCCGCCACCGGAACCCGACGGGCGGCCAGCGGGTTTCGACAGGCTGAAGGCTCTGCTAAGACAGCGCCGTCCGCGAACCGGCGGCGCAGACCTTCCGATTCGCCAGGTTTTTCGCGTTTTTCTCGCACGGATGGACCATTGAACGTCCAGACAACGACAGAGGCGACGCTTTCGGAGGCGGTTGGGGCCGTCGAGCTCACCGTCGTCGTGCCGACCTTCCGGGAGCGCGAGAACGTCGCGCTGGTTGTCGAACATCTTGAGCGGGTATTGCGGGGCGTCGTTTGGGAGGTCGTCTTCGTCGACGACGACTCGCCGGACGGCACGGCCGACGCCGTACGTTCGCTGGCGCTGTCGGACCGGCGCGTGCGCATCATTCAGCGCATCGGCCGGCGTGGCCTTTCCACCGCCTGCGTCGAAGGCGTGCTGTCGTCGTCGGCGCCGTATTTCGCGGTGATGGACGGCGACCTGCAGCATGACGACACCAAGCTGCCGGAGATGTTCCGGCGCCTGAAGGACGAGCATCTCGATATCGTGGTCGGCAGCCGCTACATCGCCGGCGGCGACAGCTCGGGCCTGTCATCCGGCTATCGCCAATGGGCAAGCGATGCCGGCGGGCGGGTCGCCCGCCTCATCCTCAAGGCCGATCTCGCCGATCCAATGAGCGGCTTCTTCGTCATGGCGCGGCCGGCGTTTGACGAGGCGGTGCGCAATCTCTCGGGGCAGGGATTCAAGATTCTGCTTGATCTGTTCGCTTCGGCCCCGCGGCCGCTCAGCTTCGCCGAGGTGCCGTGCGGCTTCAACGCACGCCTGCATGGCGAGAGCAAGCTCGACACCATGGCGGCATGGGAGTTCGGCACGCTCATCATCGACAAGCTCGTCGGCCACCTGCTGCCGCTGCGCTTCGTCATCTTCGCGCTGGTCGGCGGCTCGGGCATCGTCGTGCATCTGCTGGTGCTGTGGTTCGCATCGCTTGCCGGCGCGAGCTTCCTGGTCGCGAACCCGATCGCCGTGGTCGCGGCGATGACGTGGAATTTCGTGTTCAACAACATCATCACCTACCGCGACCAGCGGCTGAGAGGTCGCGCTTTCGCCTTCGGTCTGCTGTCGTTCTACGCCATCGGCGCCATCGGCGCGGTCGCCAACGTCGGCATCGCCGACGCGCTGTTCGATCGCGGGCGGAGCTGGTGGCTGGCGGGCATCGCCGGTGCGCTGATCGGCGTCATCTGGAACTTCACGATGTCGAGCTTCTTCACCTGGCGCCGCGGCGTCGCCAAGTAGGACGCTGCTTGTCTGCCCGGCGCGCCGTTCTCTGGATCATCCTCGCCGGCACGCTCGTTCGTCTCGCATTGGCTGCCACGACGGGGCTCGGCACCGACGAGTCCTACATGGCCGGCAACGCGCGCCTGCTGGCGCTCGGCTATTTCGATCACCCGCCGCTGCATGTGTGGATGGCGTGGGCGGCGGAGCGCCTGCTCGGAGAGTCGCCGCTGGCCGTGCGTCTGCCGTTCGTCCTGCTCTTTGCGGGCACGACCTGGCTGATGTTTGCGCTCACCCGACGGCTGTTCGGGGAGCGCGCCGGGCTGTGGGCCGTCATCGCCCTGACGCTCGCCCCGGTCTTCACACTCGCGGACGGGAGCTGGGTCGTGCCCGACGGCCCCGCGATGTTCTTCCTCCTCGCCGCTGCGATCGCCGTGGTGCTCGCGACGGCAGAGGAGAGGAAAGGGCTCCTCGGATGGTGGCTGGCTGCGGGCCTCTTCGCCGGCCTTGCGCTGCTTTCGAAGTTCAACGCGGCCTTCTTTCCGCTGGCCGTGTTCGCGTGGCTGCTTACGACGCCATCGCTGCGCCGCCATCTGTCGACGCCAGGACCATGGCTGGCCGCAGCCGTGGCGGTGATCGTTCTGTCGCCGGCGCTTATCTGGAACGCGGAGCATGGCTGGGTCGGGATCGCCTTCCAGGCCGGGCGCGCCGATGGACGGCAGATCCAGGTCAGCCGCGCGCTGATCGATCTCGGCGGGCAGCTCGCTTACCTGACGCCGTGGCTGGGTGTCCCCTTCGCGATTTCGCTTGTCGCGCAACTCGCGCGCGGGCCGCGCGATCGCTATGGCTGGCTGCTGGCGCTGGCGGCGATTGGCCCGATCGCGGTGTTCACGATCGTCGCGCTCTGGTCGGGCGGCCTGCCGCACTGGGCCATGCCCGGCTGGCTGTTCGCCATTCCGCTGTTCGGCCGCGACGCGGCGGCGCTGGCGGAGCGGCGTTTGCAATTCGCGCGCGGCTACATGGCGGCGGTCGCACTCGTGTTCGCCGCCCTGCTTGCCGCGTTCCTGCTTCAGACGTGGCGGGGAATGTTCGTCCCGCCGTCGCTGATTGTAGCTCATCCCGGCATCGACCCGACGGTCGATCTGGTGGACTGGCGCGCGCTCGGGCCGGCGCTGGCAAAACAGGGCCTGCCGCAGGCGGGCATGGCGGTCGGCGCCCCGCACTGGACGGTCGCCGGCAAGGTCAGCTACGCGCTCGGCCCCGGGGTGCCGGTGCTGTGCGTCTGCTCCGACCCGCGTGAGTTTGCGTTCCGCACGGACCAGGGCGCCTGGCGCGGGCACGACGTGGTCATGGTTGGGCTGGCGGACACCGACTGGGCCTCGGCCGGGCGCTATTTCGACGCCCTCGATCCCTTGCCGGACGTCGCCATAACCCGTGCCGGGGAAACGATAGTTCCCCTGCAGCTAAGGCTCGGGCGAAACCTGCATTTCCCGGCGAAATAAAATCGGCACGCACCCGATTCTGCCCTTCAAATGCCGGCGCCAAGCGGCTATATGAACGCGCGTTCGAGGCGTTGGCCGGGTTTCCCGTTCCCGCCCTTGATTGGCGCGGGGTGGAGCAGCCCGGTAGCTCGTCAGGCTCATAACCTGAAGGTCG
>DASZQY010000103.1:0-19053 GCA_035549395.1 Bauldia sp. | reverse complement strand
AGGGCTTGATTTCGGTTACCCGAACCGCATTACGCGGCGAGGGCTACCGGAGCGTAGTTGTCGTTAGCAACTATCGTTTTGGCCCGATAACGGCGGTACCATGCCGAGCGAAAGCTCACCCTTTACGCCCCCGTCGATCCTGTTTCGCCCCCATGAAAATGGTGGAGGCGCCGGGTACTGCCCCCGGGTCCGTGGGGTTTATTGCGATGGCCATTTATCGCCGTATCTGGATTGCTCCAGCGCCTGAAATATAGGGATTCGCAGCGTCTTAGGAAAGAGACGCCAAGCGGCCTGCCGCGGCCCGGCGTCCGCATCGCCCGGCTGTCGAATTGGCCGGAGCCTGTTCGACCATCTCCAAGCGACGTTTGGAGAGCCGACATGCAGCCCATGGACGCCTTGCTGACAAGCGGTTTCTGGCCGTCAAGGCTGGTTCCTTCGAGCCTGCCGGACGAGACAAGTTCCAGGAAAGTACTGATCCGGCTCGCCGTCTGCCTGATCGCCATCGGGCTAGGGGCCAGCATGGTGCACGCCGCCGAGACGGTCGGCCCGCCGGTTGTGCAGGTCGCCTCCCATGAGGTTGAGACTTGCCCTCCTGCGAGCCTACGCCACCTTAGGCCGCACACGACAAGGGCGATCTCATGGAACTCGGCGTCTATACCTTCGCGGAAATGAGTCCGGATCCGAAGACCGGGCAGCGGCTCGACCCCGCCACGCGATTCCGCAACCTTATGGAAGAGGTCGAGCTCGCCGATCAGGTCGGACTCGATGTCTTCGGAATCGGCGAGCATCATCGGCCGGACTTTGCCGTCTCGGCGCCTGCGGTCGCGTTGGCCGCAGCCGCGACGCGTACCAGGCGGATCCGCCTGACCAGCGCCGTCACCGTCCTGTCCTCCGACGACCCGGTGCGCGTCTTCGAGGAATTCGCGGCGCTGGACAACATCTCCGGTGGCCGTGCCGAGATCATGGCCGGTCGCGGCTCCTTCATCGAATCGTTCCCACTCTTCGGCTACGACCTCAAGGATTACGACGAGCTGTTCGCCGCGAAGCTCGACCTGCTCCTCGAGATCCGCGCGTCCGAACGCGTGACATGGTCCGGTCCGCACCGGCCGCCGCTGAGGGACCAGGGCGTGTGGCCGCGTCCTGTCCAGAATCCGCTTCCGGTGTGGATTGCGGTAGGCGGCACGCCGGAATCCGTCGTGCGTGCCGGTATGCTCGGCCTGCCTCTCGCCCTGGCCATTATCGGAGGAGAGCCGGAGCGGTTCGCTCCGCTGGTCGAGCTCTACCGGGAGGCTGCGCGTCGGGCCGGACACGATCCGGCGAAGCTTAGCGTCGGCATCAACTCGCACGGCTACGTCGCCGACACGAAGCAGCAGGCGGCGGAAGAGGCGTTCCCGCCATTCGCGGAGGCCATGTCCCGTATCGGGCGCGAGCGTGGATGGCCACCGACCAGCCGCGCCCAGTTCGACGCTTCGACTGCACTGCGCGGCGCCAACCACGTCGGCAGCCCGAACGAGGTGATCGAGAAGATCCTGTTCCAGCACGAGATCTTCCGGCACGATCGATTCCTCGTGCAGTTCAGCGTCGGCGCATTGCCGCACAAGGCATTGCTGCATTCGATCGAGCTGTTCGGCACGAAGGTCGCGCCGGCCGTGCGCAAGGCGCTTTCGCCCGCGGCGCAGAAGGAGAGCCCGGCGACGGTATCCTGACACTGCTGCCGCTAACTGGCATCAGGCGTTGCTTCAGTGACACATGCCGCGCTCAATCATTCCCCGGAATATTGCGGTGCAGCAAGCCGCTCTATATACGACCTCGGCCGCGCGGCGCCTGGATTGATTCCGCCGCCGGCGATTAATCGAAAGAGACGCCCATGAAGTCGAGTTTCGCTCGAAACGCGATCGTTCTTGGCCTGCTGACCGCAGTCGGCCCGTTTGCCATCGACATGTATCTGCCGGCGCTGCCGGCGATCGCCAACGATTTTCATGTGTCACCTGCGGCAGCGCAGGGCAGCATCCTGGCCTTCTTCCTGGCTATTGCGCTGGGGCAGATCGTCTATGGCCCGATCTCGGATTCCTACGGTCGCAAGCGCCCGCTGTATTTCGGTCTTGCCCTTTATGTCGTGGGCACCATCGCGTGCAGTCTGGCGCCATCGATCGAATGGCTGATCGCCGCGCGCTTCATTCAGGGTATCGGGGCTTGCGCCGGCGGCACGATCCCGAGCGCGATCGTGCGCGATCTGCACACCGGCCATGAGGCGGCGCGCCTTATGTCGCTGATCATGCTGGTCTTCAGTGTTTCGCCCATGCTCGCGCCGCTGACCGGCAGTCTGGTGGTGCAGTTCGGCACCTGGCGCGAGATATTCCTGATCATTGCGGTGCTCGGGCTGGCATCGCTCGCAGTCGGCATCTTCTGGCTGAGAGAAACGCGGCCGCCGGGTCAGCGTGTCCCGTTCCATGCCGGCGAGATCGCGCGTAACTATCTCGCGCTCTTCCGCGACCGGCACTATCTCGGCGTCGTCTTCATCGGCGCCTTCGGCGTATCGAGCTTCTTCGCCTACCTTGCCGGCTCGTCGTTCATCTACATCGATCACTTCGGCCTGACGCCAACCCAGTTCAGCTTTGCCTTCTCGATAAACGCCATTGCCTTCATCGGCATGGCCCAGTTCGCCGGCTACTTCGGCAAGCGCTTCGGCCTGCCGCTGGTGATCAATGTCGCGCTGGCGTTTTACCTGCTGGTGACGCTGATCCTGCTCGTGCTCATCCTTCTCGGGGTGGACAACGTCTTCGTGTTCATCGGCTTCCTGTTCGTCGCCTTCGGCTCGATGGGCCTGGTCATTCCGTCCACCGCACCGCTGGCGTTGCAGGAATATGGCGAGACCGCCGGTACGGCGTCGGCGCTGATGGGCACCCTGCAACTCGTCGTCGCCGCCGTGGTCATCGGCATCGTCAGCGCCTTCTCCGGCGCACTGCCGATGGTGGTGGCGATGGTCGCCTGCGCGGTGGTGGCCTTTGCCCTCGGCCGGCTGACGCTTGGCGGACAGCGCGCTACCAAGCCTGCCACTGCGGCCGCGCCGGCGGAATAAGGCTCGCGCGGGGCGGGAATCGGCTAGGATCGCGTCATGCGCCAATACCTCGATCTCATGAGCCGCGCGCTGGATGAGGGCGTTCGCAAGAACGACCGCACCGGCACGGGGACCCTGTCGGTCTTTGGCCATCAGATGCGTTTCGACCTCGCCGACGGCTTTCCGCTGGTGACGACCAAGAAGGTGCACCTCAAGTCGATCATCCACGAGCTGCTGTGGTTCCTGTCGGGCGACACCAACATCCGCTATCTGCAGGACAACGGCGTGCGCATCTGGGACGAGTGGGCCGATGAGAACGGCGACCTCGGTCCGGTCTACGGCGCCGAGTGGCGCTCGTGGCGGACGCCCGACGGCGGCTCCATCGACCAGATCCGCAACGTCGTCGACCAGATCAAGCGCAACCCTGATTCGCGGCGCTTGATCGTGACGGCGTGGAATCCGGCCGACGTCGATCAGCAGGCGTTGCCGCCCTGCCACTGCCTGTTCCAGTTCTATGTCGCGGACGGCCGGCTGTCGTGCCAGCTTTACCAGCGTTCCGGTGACATCTTTCTTGGCGTGCCGTTCAACATCGCCTCCTACGCGCTGCTCACCATGATGATGGCGCAGGTCACCGGCCTGAAGCCGGGTGACTTCGTCCATACGCTGGGCGACGCGCACCTCTACTCGAACCACGTCGAACAGGCGCGCATTCAGTTGGCGCGGACGCCGCGGGCACTGCCGACGATGCGGCTCAACCGCGACGTCCATTCGATCTTCGACTTCGTTTACGAGGATTTCGCGCTCGAGGGCTACGACCCGCATCCGCACATCAAGGCGGAGGTCGCGGTCTAGCCAGAGACGGGAGGGGCGCGTGACCGTTCGGATCGCCCTGATTGCTGCAGTGGCCAGCAACGGAGTGATTGGTGCCGGAGGCGCCATGCCGTGGCGCCTGACGACCGACATGCAGCGTTTCCGGCGGCTGACCATAGGCAAGCCGGTGGTCATGGGGCGCAAGACCTTCGCCTCGATCGGGCGCCCGCTGTCAGGCCGGGCCAACATCGTCGTCACGCGCCACGGGCTCGGTCCGCTGGCGGATATCATTGTGCAGCCCAGCCTCGAACGGGCGCTGGCGGCTGCCGCCATGCATGCGGCGTTGCTCGGGGCGACCGAGATCATGGTGATCGGCGGCGGTGAGATTTACAGCGAGACCATCGGCAAGGCCGACCGGCTCTACATCACGCATGTCGACGCGCACCCGCCGGGGGATACCTACTTTCCGCCGATCGATCCGGTGATCTGGCAACCGGCTTCCTCGGAGCGGATCGGAGCAGGTCCTGCTGACACAAACGCCACGACGTTCACCATTTATGAGCGGCGAACATCGCCTGATGCCGCTTGAACGGAGCGGCCACGACGCCCACGTTCAGGTTGCTGCGCGGCGGTGACCCCGTCGCGTTGCCGTGGCCGCGAGCATGCTGTAAACCCCGGTCCGGAAAAGAGAAACCGCCGCGCCGCGAGTGATGCGGCTTCAGCCGCCAAGGAGCGCAATGCCCGGTATCATTCACGCCAGCGGTGGCTGGAAAGGTGGGAATGGCGGACCCTGGGGGCAGGGGCCGCGCAATACCGGAGGCAGCGGCGGCGGTTCCACACCGCCCGATCTGGAAGAGTTGCTGCGTCGCAGCCAGGACCGCCTGCGGCGGGTCCTGCCGGGTGGCGGAGGCGGCGGTCGCCGTCCGGCGCCGGCGACGCTGATCGCCATCATTGCGCTCGTGGTCGCCTTCGCGGCCTACTTCTTCTTCACCTTCCGTGTGCAGCAGAATGAAGAAGGCGTTGTCCTGCGCTTCGGCGCATATAATCGCGACGCGCAGCCGGGCCTCAATTTCCGCCTGCCGTATCCCATCGAAACGGTCTACACGCCGGAAGTCACGACCATCAATCGCGTGACCGTCGGCACCGATGACCGCAGCGGCAATGGTCGGGACATACCGGAAGAGAGCCTGATGCTGACCGGCGACGAGAATATCGTCGACATCAACTTCACCGTCTTCTGGAAGATCGAAAATGCCGCCGACTACGTCTTCAACATGGAAGACCCGGACGGCACGGTGAAGGCCGTGGCGGAAAGCGCCATGCGCGAAGTGATCGGCCAGTCCAACATCGCCGACGTGCTCACCCAGGCGCGCGAAGTCACCGAGAACAACGTCGAGAAGCTGATCCAGCAGACGCTGGATGAATTCGGCGCCGGCATTGAGATAACCCAGGTGCAGTTGCTGAAGGTCGACCCACCAGCCGAAGTGATCGCGGCGTTCCGCGACGTGCAGGCGGCCCGCGCTGACCAGGAGCGCATCCAGAACCAGGCGCAGACCTATGCCAACCAGGTCGTGCCGGAAGCCAAGGGGCGCGCGACGCAGATCACGGCGGCGGCAAGTGCCTACCACGACCAGGTGATCGCCGAAGCCAAGGGCGCGGCCGATCGCTTCGAGCAGGTCTACGAAAGCTATCGTGCGGCGCCGGACGTGACGCGCAAGCGCATGTATCTCGAGACAATGGAAGGCATCCTCGGCAGCGTGGACAAGGTGATCATCGACGACAGCGCCGCCAAAGCAGGTGTGGTGCCGTATCTGCCGCTGCCGCAGCTGACGCCGTCGGCTTCGACCTCGTCCTCGAGCGGCAGTGCAACCTCCACTTCCACGCCGGACACGTCGCAGTCGGTCACCTCGCCCTCGTCTTCCTCCACGAGTGGAGGCAGCCAATGAGGCGCACTATTTTCAGCGGTGTCGGGCTGATTGTCCTCATCGTCATTGCGGTGCTGGTCTATCTCAGTCTGTTCATCGTCAATCAGACGCAGCAGGCATTGGTGCTGCGCTTCGGCCAGGTCGTGGCGCCCCTCGGCGGGCAGCTCCAGCCCGTCAGCAAGCCCGGCCTCTATTACAAGCTGCCGCTGATCGACAACGTCGTCTATTTCGAGAAGCGCATCCTCGATCTCGACTCGCCGCCGCTGGAGATCATCGCCTCCGACCAGAAGCGGCTCGTGGTCGACGCCTTCGGTCGTTACAAGATCGTCGATCCGCTGCTGTTCTATCAGGCCGTTGGCACGGAGCAGGGGGCGAACGAGCGGCTGTCCTCGGTGCTCAACTCGGCCATTCGCCGCGTTCTCGGCGACGCCACGTTCATCCAGGTCGTGCGGGATGAGCGCGCCACGCTCATGGGCAAGATCACCCAGCAGGTCGACCAGGAGGCCAAGCGCCTCGGCATCGAAATGGTGGACGTGAAGATCCGGCGCGCTGACCTGCCGGCCGAGAACAGCGAGGCCATCTACCAGCGCATGCAGACGGAGCGGCAGCGCCAGGCGACGGAAATCCGCGCGCAAGGCGAGCAGGCGGCACGTGGCATTCGCGCCGACGCCGACCGGCAGGTGACGGTGATCATCGCCGACGCCAATGGCGACGCGCAGCGCGTGCAGGGCGAGGGCGATGCGGAGCGCAACCGCATCTTTGCCGACGCCTATAACAAGGACCCGGAATTCTTCGACTTCTACCGTTCGATGCTGGCCTATCAGAACGGGCTGAAGCCGGGAAGTACGCGGCTCGTGATGTCGCCGGATTCCGAATTCTTCCGCTACTTCAGCGATCCACTTGGCAAGGATTTGCCGGGAGCGCCGCTAGCGCCGCTGCTGCCTTCGACACCGGAGGCAACTTCGTCGACGCCTCCGGCCGGGACGAGCGCCGCCCCCGCGGTGTCTGCTCCGGCGGTGCCCGCCGCACCCGCGGCGCAGTAGGCTTCACCTGTCGTCTTTCCGCCCCACTTGAAGCATGATTGTATCTCGGGTGGACGACCCGCCTTGCGAGGCCCGATGCTGGTGCGCCTGTCACATTCGCTGAAGCTCGCTGTGGCGCTCGCCGGGGCCCTGGCCCTGGCCCATCCGGCCGTGGCCAAGAACGGTTCCGGTCCGGACTCGGTGGCCGATCTGGTTGCGCCGCTGATGGACGCGGTGGTCAACATCTCGACCGAGCAGACGATATCGGGCTCGCGCGATGCGCCGCTTCCGGACGGCCAGTCGGACGGAGATCAATCGCAGGGCGACAACGCGCCGTTCCCGGATCTCTTCGACCAGTTTTTCGGCGACAAGAACGGCGGCGACACGACCGCACCGCCGCAGCGCGTGCAATCGCTGGGCTCCGGCTTCGTCATCGATTCGTCGGGCATCATCGTCACCAACTATCACGTGATCGAGGACGCCGATGAGATCACCGCCAACTTCAACGACGGCAGCAAGCTGCCGGCGACGTTGATCGGCAAGGACGACAAGACCGATATCGCAGTTATCCAGGTCAAGCCGACAAAGCCGCTGGCGTCGCTCAAGTTCGGCAATTCGGCCTTGTTGCGCGTTGGCGATTGGGTAATGGCCATCGGAAATCCGTTCGGGCTCGGCGGCACCGTGACCGTCGGCATCCTTTCGGCGCGCGACCGCGACATCAACGCCGGTCCCTACGATGACTTCCTGCAGACCGATGCGGCGATCAATCGTGGCAACTCCGGCGGCCCGCTGTTCAACGAGGATGGAGAGGTCATCGGCATCAATACGGCGATCATCTCGCCGACCGGCGGTTCGATCGGGCTTGGCTTTGCTATTCCGTCCGAGATTGCCGTCAATGTCGTCAATCAATTGCGTCAGTATGGGCAGATGAAGCGGGGATGGCTGGGCGTGCACGTCCAGGACGTCACCGACGACATCGCCAGGGACCAGAACCTGCCGTCCACCCACGGCGCGCTGGTTGGCGGGGTCGAGACAGGCGGACCGGCGGCCACCGCCGGCATCCAGACCGGCGACGTCATCCTCACCGTTGACGGCAAGACCATTCAGGCGATTCACGATCTCCCGCGCATCATCGCCGGCGAGCCCGTAGGCAAGGCCGTTGACGTAGTCATCCTGCGCAAGGGCGTGCAGCAGACGATATCGGTGACCATCGGGCTGCTGAAGGAAGCGGCGGACAATTCGACGGGCAGTGACCAGACTCCGCCGGCCAAGGACAGCGCGAAACCGGACGCGCCGCCGGACGGCGGCGGGTCGGATCAGTCGGCGGCGCCGCCCGACGACAGCGCCAATCCGCCTCCGTCGTCGGAGACCACCGGGCCGATACCGCCTCCCGGTCCTTTCGGTCTCAGCCTTGCCGATCTGTCGCCGGAGGTCCGCAGCCAGTTCGACATCAAGGCGGATATCGCGTCGGGCGCGGTGATCGTGGGTGTCGCTCCGGGCAGCGCGGCCGAAGAGAAGCAACTCGAACCAGGCGAGGTCATCGCCATGGTGGAGGATGACCCGGTGAGCGGCGCCGATGATTTCCAGTCGAAGCTCGACGCGCTGAAGAAGGACGGCCGCGTCAATGCGCGGCTGGTCGTCCGCAGCCGCGACGATCACGTGCGCTGGGTCAACCTGCCGCTGTCCGACAGCGACAAGTAGTTACTCGACGAACTGGTGGCGCTTGTAGCCCTGAATGTAGAGCAGGGCCGTAAGGTCACCGTGGTCGATGCGCCCGGCAGCGGCCTCGGCGACCTTGGGCTTGGCATGATAGGCGATGCCGAGGCCGGCACGGCGGATCATGCCGAGATCGTTGGCGCCGTCGCCGACCGCCATCGTCTGCTCCGGCTTCAGGCCAAGCCGTATGATCGCGTCCTCGAGCGTCGCCAGCTTCGCGCTCCGTCCGAGGATGGGCTCCTTCACCTTGCCGGTCAGCTCGCCACCAGAAATGAGCAGCTCGTTGGCGTGGCTTTCGTTGAACCCGGCCATGGCGGCAACTTTCTCCGTGAACGCGGTGAAGCCGCCCGAGACGAGGATCGCGGTCGCCCCGTTGGCGCGCATCGTCCAGACCAGCGTGCGGGCGCCGGGGTTCAGGGTAATGCGCTCGGCGAGCACCTTGTCGATGGTGTCGGCGGACAGGCCGGCGAGGAGGCCGACGCGCTCGCGCAGCGCCGGCTCGAATTCGATTTCGCCGCGCATCGCCCGCTCGGTGATCGCTGCCACCTTCGCCTTGAGACCGGCGAAATCGGCAAGCTCGTCCAGGCATTCCTGGCCGATGATGGTTGAATCCATGTCGGCGACGAGCAGGCGTTTCTGCCGCCCTACGGCCGGCTGGATCACCACGTCGACCGGGCGACCTTCCACTTTCGTCTCGAGCAGGGCGCGCAGTCCGATGAGGTCATCGCCCGCGAAGTAGAGGTCGATCGCCTCGTTGGCGCTCAGGACATCGGTGCGGTCGACGCTGATCGCCGCGCCGCACTCCGTGGCGGCGGCTTCGAGATCGGTGGCGCTTTCCGGGCGTGCTATCAACGTGGCGACGAAATCGATCATGGATGAACGCGCCGCGTGACGAGACAAACCGCGAAGGGAAGCATCGTCCTCTTAGCGGGGCCAACCGCGAGCGGCAAGTCGCGCCTGGCGGCGGAAATGGCGCTGGCGCGCGGCGGCATTGTCATTAATGCAGACTCGATGCAGGTCTACCGCGAGCTGCGGGTGCTCTCGGCCCGGCCGGTGCGCGAGGAGGAGGCCGGCGTTCCACATCGGCTTTATGGTCACGTCGGTGCAGCGACGCGCTATTCGGTGGGCGCCTGGCTGGCTGACATCGCGCCGGTGTTGGCCGAGGCGCAGCGCGGACAGCAGCCGGTCGTGGTCGTGGGCGGCACGGGCCTCTACTTCAAGGCGCTGACCGAAGGGCTCGCCACCGTGCCCCCGATCCCGGTCTCGGTCCGCGAGGCGGCCGCCGCCGAGGCCGCCGGCATGGAAACCGAGGCACTGCACGCGGTGCTCGCTGCCCGCGATCCCGAGGACGCCGCCGCGGTTCGCCCTTCGGACCGTTCGCGCATCGCGCGGGCGCTTGAGGTGTTCGCCGCTACCGGCCGGTCGCTGGCATCCTGGAAAGCAATGACGAGCTCGCCGCCGCTCGTGCTGCCGGAGGCCGCCGAGCGGCTGGTGGTCGTTCCCGATACGGCAGAACTCCACCGCCGCATATCGGCGCGCGCCGATGCCATGGTCGGCGCCGGCGGTGTCGAAGAGGCCGAGGCGCTGGGGGCCCTGTCCCTCGATCCGGCCATGCCGGCGATGAAGGCGATCGGGGTCAGGGAATTCCTCGCCCACCTCAGCGGCAAGCTGTCGCTGGAGGAGGCTCTGACGGCCATCAAGACCGAGACGCGCCGCTATGCCAAGCGTCAGATGACGTGGATCCGCAGCCAGATGGCGGGATGGAGCGGGCTGGCCGGTTGACGTTTGCGGCCGACCGGAATACATAGCCCGCCATGACGAGCACCATTCTCCTCGTAGGAACGCGCACCAGCCGGGCGGCCCCATAGGTCGGCCGCGGGTACGCTGGTGCGCGAAAACAGGCCCCTCCGGGGCCTTTTTTATTGGCCGAAACGGTCGGGTAACGCGGAAGAACTAGGGAAGACGGCAGAGCCGGGAGCGGGAAGATGAAACGGCAGCAGAAGAAGCAGAACGGAGCAGCGGCCGCGGGCCGCCAGATGACGGGCGCCGAGATGGTCGTCCAGGCGCTCATCGATCAGGGCGTCAAGGACATCTTCGGCTATCCCGGCGGCGCCGTGCTTCCGATCTATGACGAGATCATCCAGCAGGACAAAATCCGCCACCTCCTGGTTCGCCACGAGCAGGGTGCCGGCCACGCGGCCGAGGGTTACGCCCGCTCCACCGGCAAGCCCGGCGTCGTGCTGGTGACGTCCGGACCGGGCGCCACCAACATGGTGACACCGCTCACCGACGCGTTGCTCGATTCCATTCCGATCGTCTGTTTCACCGGCCAGGTCGCTACCCACCTGATTGGCTCCGATGCCTTCCAGGAGGCCGACACCGTCGGCATCACGCGCGCGTGCACCAAGCACAACTGGCTGGTGCGCGACGTGAACGACCTCGCCCGCGTCATCCACGAGGCCTTCTACGTCGCCACCCACGGCCGGCCCGGCCCGGTGCTCGTCGACATCCCGAAAGACGTGCAGTTCGCCACCGGCACCTACACGCCTCCCGAGCATATCGAGCACAAGACCTATCATCCGCAGGTGAAGGGCGACCAGCGCGCCATCCGCGCCGCGGTCGAGCTGATTGCCAAGGCGAAGCGGCCGATCTTCTACACCGGCGGCGGCGTCATCAATTCAGGGCCGAAAGCCGCCGCGCTGCTCCGCGAGCTCGTCCGTGTCACCGGGGCGCCGATCACGTCTACCCTGTTGGGGCTCGGTGCCTATCCGGCCTCGGACCCGCAGTGGCTGGGCATGCTTGGCATGCACGGCATGTTCGAGGCCAACAACGCGATGCACGACTGCGATGTCATGATCGCCGTCGGCGCGCGCTTCGATGACCGCATCACGGGCCGCATCAACGCCTTCTCGCCGGGATCGCGCAAGATCCACATCGATATCGATCCGTCTTCGATCAACAAGAATATCCACGTCGACGTCCCGATCATCGGCGATGTCGCGAGCGTGCTCGAGGACATGCTGGCGGTATGGAAAGAGATGAAGCCGGCAGTCGACAAGGCGGCCCTGAAGGCGTGGTGGGCGCAGATCGACAAGTGGCGTGCGGTCAATTGCCTGGCCTACAAGGCGAACAACGACGTGATCATGCCGCAGCACGCGATCGAGCGCCTGTTCGCTCTGACCCGCAGCCGGGACGTCTATGTCACGACCGAGGTCGGCCAGCATCAGATGTGGGCGGCGCAGTTCTTCCATTTCGACGAGCCCAACCACTGGATGACCTCCGGCGGGCTCGGCACGATGGGCTACGGCCTGCCGGCCGCGATCGGCGTGCAGGCGGCGCACCCGAAATCGCTGGTCATAGACATCGCCGGCGATGCTTCCGTGCTGATGACGATGCAGGAGATGTCGACAGCCGTTCAGCACGACCTGCCGGTCAAGATCTTCATCCTGAACAACCAGTACATGGGCATGGTGCGCCAGTGGCAGGAACTCTTGCACGGCAACCGCCTGTCGCACTCCTACACGGAGGCGCTGCCCGATTTCGTGAAGCTCGCGGAGGCTTATGGCTGCGTGGGGCTGCGGGCAGAAAAGCCCGGCGATCTGGATGATGCCATCCGCGAGATGATCGACGTCAGGAAGCCGGTGCTGTTCGACTGCCGGGTCGCGGCGCTCGCCAACTGCTTCCCGATGATCCCTTCCGGGAAGGCACACAACGAGATGCTGCTCGGTGCCGAGATCAGTGCCGAGACCATCCAGAATGCGATCGGCAAGTCGGGAAAGGTGCTGGTGTGAGCAAGACAGCGACGAAGAAGCCCGCGCCGAAGGTTGCGGCGGCGAAGACGCAGCCGCTTTCCGTGTATTTCATGGAGGAGCGGCACGACCGCACCGAGCGGCACACGCTCTCGGTCCTGGTCGACAACGAGCCGGGGGTCCTCGCCCGCGTCATCGGCCTGTTCTCCGGCCGCGGCTACAACATCGAAAGTCTGACGGTGTCGGAGACCGAGCACGCGCGGCATATTTCGCGGATCACGATCGTCACCACCGGCACGCCGATGATCCTGACGCAGATCAAGCATCAGCTCGAACGCTTGGTGCCGGTGCATTCGGTGACCGATCTCACGGCCGACGGGCGCCCGCTGGAACGCGAGCTGGCTCTCGTCAAGGTTGCGGGTACGGGTCAGGCTCGCCTTGAAGCCATCCAGCTCGCTCAGGCCTATGACGCCTCCGTCGTGCACGCGACTGCCAGCCACTTCGTTTTCCAGGTTACCGGCAGTTCGCCCAAGGTGGACGAGTTCATTGCCGTCATGGCGCCGCTGGGCTTGGCGGAAGTCTGCCGAACGGGGGTAGCGGCCATCGGCCGCGGCGCCAAATAGGCCGCTTCTTCGGCCTTGAATCGGCACTTAAGCATCTGATAGGTAACGTCTATTCCGCTGGTCTCAGCACGAGGCGCGCGGCCGGTTTGGGCCGCCGCGCAGCCGTTTTTCTGTGCCACACTCAGACCGAACAAGAAGGGGCAGGGCAGGCATGGCGTCGACGACACGGCATCTCGGGCTTGGTGTGCTCGAAACGCGGTGGTTCGACGAGCGGCACCATACGGTGCGCCCGCTGTTCGAGTTCCTGTCTTATGCCCTGAAAGACCGGCCTGATGCGTTCACGTACGAGCGGTTTGTCGGCGCGGCATCTTTCCGCGACGCCGTCCGCTTCGTGCTCTCCGGCGGCGACGTCGACTTTCTTTACGTCGCGGCGCACGGCGACTTCAGCAAGATCGAGGCGCCGGACGGCTCAGGTCTGTCGAGGACGTTTCTGCGCAATTCCTTCGTCGACGTGAACCGCAAGAAGCGGCGTCTTAAGGGCGTGCTCTTCGGGTCGTGCAAGTTCGGCGACGAGTTCAACCTCCTGGAAATGCTGCGCCCGGCCAAGATCCGGGGACAGGAGATCGACAGCCGGCTGATCTGGGTCGGCGGCTACGGGGAGGAGATCGACTACATTCGCAGTTCGGTGTTCGACATCGCTTTCTTCGACCTGTTCTTCCGTACCAACGGCGGCAACGAAATCGTGCGCCTGGAGAAGACGATCGAGGCCCTCGACAAGGCCATGCCCGGCGTGTCGAAGAACCTGTCGCTCAGGATCGTGGCGCGCCTTCGCCGCGGGCGTTTTCGCGACGTGATTAATGGCGTGACGCTGGTCGATTGAAGGCCGGCGATTGCGCTTCACGGGTTCGGCGGCTAGAACCGCCGCGATTTTGCCGGGAACGCTTGCCCGGAAACTGGGGAAACGGAAGAGGGCTGTCATGCGCGTGTATTATGATCGGGATGCCGATCTCAATCTGATCAAGGGCAAGAAAGTCGCGATCGTCGGCTATGGCAGTCAGGGCCATGCGCACGCACTCAATCTCCGCGATTCCGGCGTAAAGGAAGTCGTGATCGCCCTTCGCCCGGGTTCGGCCTCAGCGAAGAAGGCGGAAAAGGCCAATCTCAAGGTCATGGACGTTGCCGCCGCGGCAAAGTGGGCGGACGTGCTGATGATCCTTACCCCCGATGAGTTGCAGGGCGATATCTACCGCCACTCCATCGCGGACAACGTCCGCGACGGTGCGGCGATCGCCTTTGCGCATGGCCTCAACATCCACTTCAACCTGATCGAGCCAAAGAGCACGATCGACGTCATCATGATCGCGCCGAAGGGCCCAGGCCATACGGTGCGCGGCGAATACCAGAAGGGCGGCGGCGTGCCGTGCCTGGTCGCCGTCTCGCAGGATGCCTCCGGCAACGCGATGGAGATTGCGCTCTCGTATGCATCTGCGATCGGCGGCGGCCGCTCGGGCATCATCGAGACGACTTTCCGCGAGGAGTGCGAGACCGATCTGTTCGGCGAGCAGGTGGTGCTGTGCGGCGGTCTGGTCGAGCTCATCCGCGGTGGCTTCGAGACGCTGGTGGAGGCGGGCTACGCGCCGGAGATGGCGTATTTCGAGTGCCTGCACGAGGTGAAGCTCATCGTCGACCTCATCTATGAGGGTGGCATCGCCAACATGAACTATTCGATTTCGAACACCGCCGAGTTCGGCGAATACAGGTCCGGGCCGCGCATCATCACCGACGCCACCAAGGCCGAGATGAAGAAGGTGCTGAAGGACATCCAGACCGGGGCATTCGCTTCCGAATGGATGCGTGAATTCAAGGCCGGGCTGCCGATGTTCAAGGCCACCCGCCGCCTCAACGACGAGCACCCGATCGAGGAAGTCGGGCAGCGGCTGCGCGGGATGATGCCGTGGATCGGCGCCAACAAGCTGGTCGACAAGGAGCGCAACTGACGGCGCAATCAGCGTCCGGCGTTTCGCTCTATCCCCCAAATTAAAACCGCCCCGGGTCATCCCCGGGGCGGTTTTTGCAGGCGCGAGGGAGGGAGAGACGCGCCTGCTAGTAAGTCCACCACGGCGAGACGCAGACCGCCGTCACGCCGACTTTCGGGTGATAGGTGTCGGTCGCCGGGTTGTACGTGCGGTAGTTTTCCATGCACCAGCGCACGTGCCGACTGACGTAGACACGCGGATAGCGCGGTCCGACGCCGAAGCCGAAGAAGAAGCCGGGATGGTAGCCCCAGCCCCAGCCGGGTCCCGGATAGGGATACATCGGATGGGGATGCGGATAGGGCCCGCCGGGCCATGGCTTGGCGTCGGCGGTGGCGGACATGCCAAGCGCGCCAATTCCGATTGCAGCGGCGGTAGCCAGAACGAGCAGTTTCTTCATCGCGTCACCCCTTCTGTCGTCCGTCCCTGATTACTGAACGCGTTCGATGCACTGGTGCGCCACGCCCTCGAAGTCTACCCAGGTGTCGGTGCGCGCATCGTACGAGTTGTACGTTTTGCGGCACCAGTCGACGTGCTCGTCGTAGGCGCTGGCATACGCGGGATAGGGCGGCGGCGGGGGCTGATTGAGCGCATCGGCAGCGATCGCGCCGGCAAAAAGTCCGAACAGCGTGCCCGCCACAATGGCGCCACCATCCGGGCCGGTCCGGTACACGTAGTGCGGACGGGGATGGCCCCAGTACGGCCCCGGATAGGGCCCCTGGCTCCAGCCGTTGGCGCTGGCACCGGTGGCACTGGCGGCAACCCCCGTCAGGCCGACCGCGCCCGCAACCGCCATGGAAACGAGAGTCTTCATCGAGACAACTCCATTCGCGAATTTGGATGTCCCGGCTTTCCCGGGCCTTGGCGGAGATGATCAGTTATTGAGGCTGAACGCAGGCTGAACAGAACCTGTGGCACAATCGTGGCTGTGCGCTGCGGCGCGTTGTCTTGACCGTGGCCGGCTTCATCGGCGACAAGCCCAAACCGAAATGAAATGAGGGCTGCCGTGGCTTACCGCTACGCGATGCTGGACGTGTTCACGGATAGACCGCTCAGCGGCAACGCGCTGGCGGTAGTGCCCGATGCTGCAGGTCTCGACGATGCACGCATGCAGTCGATCGCGGCGGAATTCAACCTGTCGGAGACCGTGTTCGTCCTGCCCGCCGACAATCCGGTTCACAGTGCCAGGCTGCGCATCTTCACGCCACGCGCCGAGTTGCCTTTTGCCGGGCACCCGACGGTAGGGACCGCCGTCTACCTGGCAATCGGCAAGTTCGCCGGCGCGGGGCAGGGAAGGCACGAGGGCGTGCTCGTGCTGGAGGAAAAGGTCGGCCGTGTGCGCTGTGGCGTATTCGTTACCGGCGGCCCATCCGGTCACGCCGTCTTCGACCTCCCGCGACTGCCCGAAGCCGTGGCCGCGCCTCTTGATACCGACTTGCTGGCTGCGGCCTTTCGGCTGACCCGCGCCGAGATCGGCTTCGAGAACCACCGACCGTCGGCCTATAGCGCAGGCCTCCCATACGCGTTCATCCCGGTGCGCGACCTCAGTGTCATGGCGCGGCTGCATCCGGATCCCGTGCGGCTGGCGAATGCCTTCGGCAACACCCCGCTCGCGGCCTATGTCTATTGCAGGCAGACCGAAGTCGCCGGCCGGCAGTTTCATGCGCGCATGTTCGCGCCCGATATCGGCCTCGTGGAGGATCCGGCGACCGGATCGGCCGCAGCCGCCTTCGCCGGGGTGATTCAGCGCTTCGACCAGCCGCCGGCCGGCAGCTATCGCTATGTCATCGAGCAAGGCTTTGAGATGGGACGGCCCAGCCTCATTCACCTCGAGGTCGACGTTGAGGCCGGCGCCATCGCCGCGGCCCGCATCGGCGGCGATGCGGTAGTCATCGCCGAGGGCACGCTGGACGTGTAGGCGCTTGCCGCAATGCAGCGCGGCGGCCGTCACCCTCGCCGCCGAATCTTGCTAGGCTCATGCACCGTTGATTCCGCGCTGGAACTGGAGGGACGCCGATGAACGACACGCTGTTTATCCTGCACCTGCTCGGATTTGGCGCCGCGATCGCCTCGTCGATCGGCAACTTCGTCATTCTGCGCCTCGTGGCCGAAGCGCCGGGAGATCGGCCCGTCCTGGCCAAGGTCCCGCCACGGCTGGCGCGCATCGGGCAGGGCGGCCTCGGCCTGCTGTGGCTGACAGGGCTGATCATGCTGTGGACCATATTCGGCGGCCCACAGAAGGTGCCTTCGAGCTTCTGGTTCTCGGCGAAGATTCTATTCGTGATCCTGGTCACGATCGCGGTCGCGATGGCGGGCATCACCCTGAAACGGGTGCAGGCCGGCGACATGGCGGCGGCGAAGCGGCTTCCCGCTTACGGCATCGCCATGGCGGTCCTGCTGGTGTTGATCGTCATTTGCGCCGTGCTCGCGTTCAACGCCTACCACTGACAAAAGGGCAGCAGGGCTGACCCACTTCGGCCTTGCTGACGGCGCTGGCGGCGGCTAAATACCGGCGCATGATGACGCGATCTTCCCGTGTGGGTTTCGCCGTGGCCTGTGGCCGCGCCGAAGGCGCGTCGCTTCTCCTTCTCGGCCTGCTCCTTAGACGCCCCTGAGCGTCCGCTGCCTGCTTGCCGGGCACGCGTTCAGGGGATGAAACGTCGAAACCAGCACTTAAGGCCGCGCCCATAGAATACGGGCACCACCCGAAGGAACCGTTCTCATGACTGCCAATCAATCCGCGACGTCGGAGAAGGACCGCGTCGTCATTTTCGACACGACGCTCCGCGACGGCGAGCAATCGCCTGGCGCCTCGATGACCACCGACGAAAAGCTCCAGGTCGCCGACCTGCTTGACGAGATGGGCGTGGACATCATCGAGGCCGGCTTCCCGATCGCCAGCCAGGGCGATTTCGAGGCCGTGCAGGAAATCGCGCGCCGCTGTCAGCGCGCCACTATTGCCGGTCTTGCCCGCGCCATCCCGGCCGATATCACGCGCGCCGGCGAGGCGGTGCGGGTCGCCAAAAAGCCCCGTATCCATACCTTCGTTTCGACTTCGCCGATTCATCTTCAGCACCAGATGAAGAAAAGCGAGCAGGAGGTGCTCGAGATCATCTCCGCCACCGTCACGCAGGCGCGCAACCTGGTCGATGATGTCGAATGGTCGGCGATGGATGCCACCCGCACGCCGATCGATTATCTCTGCCGTACCGTGGAGATGGCTATCAAGGCGGGCGCTACCACCATCAACCTGCCGGACACGGTGGGCTACGCCGTGCCCGAGGAATACGCCGCGATGTTCCGCACGATCCGCGAGCGGGTTCCGAATGCGGACAAGGCCATCTTCTCGGTCCACTGCCATGACGACCTCGGTCTGGCCGTGGCCAATTCGCTGGCCGGTGTCGCCGGCGGCGCGCGCCAGGTCGAGTGCACGATCAACGGGCTTGGCGAGCGGGCGGGCAATGCGGCTCTCGAAGAGATCGTCATGGCGATCCGCACGCGTCACGATCGCTTGCCCTATGTCACCGGCGTCAATCCCGAGATGCTGACGCGCGCCTCAAAGCTGGTCTCGACGGTCTCCGCGTTCCCGGTACAGTACAACAAGGCGATCGTCGGCAGGAATGCGTTCGCTCACGAGAGTGGCATCCATCAGGATGGGGTGCTCAAGCACGCGCAGACGTACGAGATCATGACGCCGGAAAGCGTCGGCGTCAGGGCGACCTCGCTCGTCATGGGCAAGCACTCCGGCCGTCATGCCTTCCGCGAGAAGCTGCGCGAGCTTGGTTTCGAGCTCGGTGAGAATGCGTTGAACGATGCCTTCCGTCGCTTCAAGGATCTCGCCGATCGCAAGAAGCACGTCTACGACGAGGACATCGAGGCGCTGGTCGAGGATCAGGCGACGATTGCAGCGGAATCGATCCGTCTTGTCTCGCTCACCATCATCGCCGGCACCCAGGGGCCGCAGAAGGCGACGCTGACACTCGACGTCGAAGGCAAGGAAGTGACCAAGGAGACGACCGGCAACGGGCCGGTGGATGCGATCTTCAATGCCATCCGCGCCATCGTTCCGCACAATGCCAAGCTCTCGCTCTATCAGGTGCAGGCGGTCACCGAAGGCACCGACGCGCAGGCGGAGGTCTCGATCCGGCTCGAGGAGGACGGCAAGTCGGTGACCGCG
>DASZQY010000102.1:0-5551 GCA_035549395.1 Bauldia sp. | reverse complement strand
GGTGGAAGTGAACGGCCAGCGGGTGCACCTCACCGGCAAGGAATACCAGATGCTGGAGCTGCTCTCGCTCCGCAAGGGCACGACCCTCACCAAGGAGATGTTCCTCAACCATCTCTACGGCGGCATGGACGAGCCCGAACTGAAGATCATCGACGTCTTCATCTGCAAGCTGCGCAAGAAGCTCGCGGCGGCGACCGGCGGGCAGAACTACATCGAGACGGTATGGGGCCGCGGCTATGTGCTGCGCGAGCCCGACGCGCACGAGATCCGCGAAAGCGCGTGAGGCGTGAATGGTAAGTGGTGAATGGTGAATTGCAGTTGGTGAATTGCGAGAAACCCGCCGGCTGAGCCTGGCGGGTTTTCTATTTCACCATTCACCATTCACCGCTACAGCATCCCCACTTCGTGCAGCTTGGCCTCCACGGCGACGCGGTCGAACGGCTTCAGGATATATTCGTCGGCACCGGCCCTGAGCGCCCGCGCGATCTGAGCGACGTCGGCTTCCGAGGCGCAGAACACCACCTTCGGCTGGCGGCCGTGCTCCATCTGGCGCAGGCTGGCCAGGAACTCCAGGCCGTCCATCACCGGCAGGTGCCAGTCGAGCAGGATCATGTCGGGCATCGAGCGCCGGCAGGCCTCGAGCGCGGCGCGCCCGTCCTCCGCCTCCGATACCGAAAAATCGAAATCCTCGAGGATGCGCCGCGCCACCTTGCGGATGACGCTGGAGTCGTCGACGACCAGACAGTGCCGCATCGAATGCCCCGCAACTGCGAATTGAGTTGAGCCGAGGCTACGGCAGCGCAGTTAACGATCGTTAAAGCGACGGCCGCTTACGCCGCCGCCGGTTTCGCCTCGACCAGCACGTCGTCCCCCTCCAGCCGCGCGCCGATCGCCATCTGGCAGGCGCGTGCCAGCGCCCCGGTGTAGAACGCCTGAACCGACTGCGCATCGACCGTGAGCCCGGAGATATCGCCGGGCACCAGCTTCTCGAAGGCCGGCGGTATGCGCGCGCTCGGGCCGGCCGAGCGCAGGCGGAATGTCGGCGAAGCGGCGGCACCCTCGACCGTCACCTTGACGACGCCGCCGCGCGGGATGGCGGTGGGGGCGAGCAGGATCAGGTTGAGCAGCAGCTTGACCAGGTTCTTCGGCATCAGCACGCGCGGGGATTCCCACTCGAACTGCGCTTTCTCGCCTTCCATGTAGCCTCGCGCCACCTTCTCGGCGTCGGCGAGGTCGATCTCGGCGCCCGCCGAACCGGCAGCGCCGAAGGCCAGCCGCGCGAACTGCAGCTTCGCCGACGCCTGGCTGGCGCTCTTGCGGATCAGGTTGAAGGCAAATTCCCGCATGTCCTCGCCGTTGTCTTCGTCGAGGACTTCCAGTCCGTTGATGATCGCCCCGACCGGCGAGATGATGTCGTGGCAGACCCGGCTGCACAGCAGGGCGGCCAGGTCGAGCGCGCCGAGTTCCATCACTTCAGCCAAGACTTCTCTCCGCCGCTATCGCACTGCCCGCTTTGGCGAATCGGCCGCCGCCGCGAGGACCTTGACGGCATACACTTGCCCGTGCGGCAAGGCCAAGGCAACCGCTCATCCCGCCATCGCGCCGCCGTCTTTTCGGTTAGAATGAGGCACCTCGCGAATCGACCTTTTCCGGCCCATCGGGAGAACCCCATGAAACGACTGTTCGGTGCGGCCCTGGCCGGCCTCACCCTTGCCTTCGCCGCGCTCATCTCCGCAGCGCCCGCCTACGCCGCCGGGACCTGCATGCCCGGCCAGCCGGCGACGTACTCGCAGAATGAACTCATCGACGCCGGTCATCGCTTTTTCGGCGACGTCGCCCAGGGACTAGCCTCGATCGTCGAACATGCCGTCGCCGAACACGGGCTGCCCAACGGCTATATCCTCGGCCAGGAAGGCTCCGGCGCCTTCATCGGCGGCCTGCGTTACGGCGAGGGCACGCTGTCGACGAAGAATGCCGGACAGTGCGAGGTGTTCTGGCAAGGCCCAAGCATCGGTGCCGACGTCGGCGGCAACGGCGACCGCGTGATGATGCTGGTTTACAACCTGCCGGACGTGACCTCCGTCTATCAGCGCTTCTACGGCGTCTCTGGATCGGCTTATGTTGTCGCCGGCCTCGGCATGACGGTGCTCAGCCGCGGCAATGTGTTCGTCGCGCCGATCGTGGCCGGGGTCGGCGCCCGCTTCGGCGTGAACCTGAGCTACCTCAAGTTCACCGACCACCCGACCTGGAACCCCTTCTAGGGCGCGTTTCCGCCGGCCTTCCGGCGAGGCTTCGCGATATTCGGTGGAGCCTCGTCATTTTTTGCGGTCCGGCATGGGAATCTTCATGATTTGATGAGATGGTCATGGGTGGCCACGCCGCCTGTGCCCGGAGACGGTAGTGATTGAGTCGGCAATGTATTTCGCGCTCGGCCTGCTCGCCGCAGGCCTGATCGCGCTGGTGATTGCCCCGGCGATATGGCGCCGCGCCGAGCGGCTGACGCGCGCCAGGGTCGAGGCCACCGTGCCGATGACCCGCGCCGAGATCGAAGCCGACAAGGACCAGCTTCGCGCCAGTTTCGCGATCACCAATCGCAAGCTCGAGCTTGACGCATCGCGGCTCAAGGAGCGCCTCGCCGACGAGGTGATCGAAGTCAATCGCCGCCGCGACGAGATCGCGCTGCTCACCCGCAACAAGGCGACGCTGACCGACGCCGTCGCCGGGCTGGAAGAACGCATCGCCGAACTGACTGGCGCGCTGGCGACGAGCGAAAGCAAGCTCGTGACGGCGGAGGCCGAGATTGCGGCGCGGGATGCAAAGATCGCCGAGGGCGCAACTGCGCTCGCCTCCCTTCAGACCGAACTCGGCGCCGGCCAGTTGCGCAACGAGGAACAGCGGCTGGAGCTGGTTGCCCGCCAGACCGAGATCGACAACCTTCGGGACAGCATCACCGCGCTCACCGCCGCCGAGGCCGAGATGACCGCCGGGCGCGATCGGCTCATGGCCGAGATCGCGCTCGAGCGCGACCGCCAGCTCGCCGCCGAGAAGCGCGCGGAGGGCCTGGCGGCGGGTCTCGCCGCTCTCCAGGCCGAGCGCGCCGGGCGCATCGCCGACATGGAGCGCATGGCGGCGCAGCAGCAGGCGATGGAAACCGAGCTCGCCGCGGAGCGCAACCGGCGCGAAGGCGTCAGCAGCGAAGCCGAGATGCTCAAGGCCGAGCGTCTCGTTCGACAGACCGACCTCGACCGGCAGAACGCCGCGATTGCGGCGTTGCAGGCGGAGATCGCGGCGGGCGAGAAGGAGCGCCAGGCGCTGGCCGCCGATATCCGCGCCCGCGAAGCCGACATCGCCAATGAGCAGCGGCGGGCCGACGCACTTACCGCCGAACTCGCGGCGGCGCAGAGCGCCACCCGCGCGCGCGAGGACGAGATTGCCAAGCACACGGCCGCCATTCGCGCGCTGGAAGCCGCGATTGCTGCCGAGCAAGGGCGGCGCGAGACATTGGCCGGTGCGCTGGAAGGCGCCCGCAGCGAGGGCAACGCCCGCGGCGAGGAACTGGAACGCCGCGCCGCCGCCCTGAAGGCGCTGGAGCAGGAAATTGCGGCCGAGAAGGCCGCCCGCAGCACCCTTGCCGCCGAGATCGAGCAGATCAGGGCCGAGCGCGGGAAGATCAGCGGCGAGCTTGGCGACCGGACGAGCGAGATCGCGGCACTTGCCGCGCGCCTGGAAACCGAGACGAAGCATCACGAGGTACTGCGCGCCCGCCTCGCCGAGGCCGAGGCCGCTGCGGCGAAGGCCCACGCCGACGCGGAGACGCTGATCCAGCGCCGCCAGGCCGACGCCATGACCGAGGGCGACAACTTCCGCAAGGCGATGGCCGCGACCGAGGCCGAGAAGGAAGAACTCGCGCTCCGCCTTTCGGCGCTCGAGGACGACTATGCGGCGCTGCGGGCCGAGAACACCGAGCTTCGCCGCGTCGCCGGTGCCGAATGGGAAAGCGAGCGGGAAGAGAACCGCCGCCTGCGCGAGCGCCTGAACGAGATGGCGACCAACGTCGTGCGCATGACCCAGGCGATGGCCGCTGAGCCCGGCGCCCCCGCTTCGAGTGCGCCAGCCCCCGCCGAAGGCGGCGAGTCCGGGAGCCTTGCCGACCGGCTGCGCGCCGTGCAGCGCGCCGGCACCCGCCACTAGCGGCGTTCAGCGAAACGCCGCAAGAATGGCCGCGATGGCTGGGTCGCGCATGACATCGCGTTCCTGGAGGATTTCGTGCTCGGCATCCGCGAAGGGCGCCGAGATGACGGTGCACGGAACCGGACTCTGCCCGCAGTACCAATCATCCGATTGGGTTTTGACGATCTGGTCCCTGCCCGCCTTCAAAATGGTGACCGGCACCTGCAGGAGATTGGCCGTGCGCTCGATCCCGGCGGTCGCCTTCAGCGCCTGAAACAGCCAGCCGTAGCTCACTCCGCCCAGAGCCAGGCCAGGATCGTCGTGGATGATCCTCTTGCTCATGTCCCAGCGCGGCTGGCTGGACGTGACCCTGCTTTGCGCGACCGTCAGCGCCGGGTTGTAGACGTAGCGGTCAAGACCGTCGACCGGCTGCTCGGACTGTCCGGTGACCGTCTTCCACCAGCTGCCGAAGTAGGCATAGGTCTCGTCGCTGTCGCCCGTGTTGATGCGAAACATGGGGGACGACAGGACGACCGCGTCAAACGTTCGCGGATGCGCGGCAAGGTAGCGCGCCGCGATCGCCGCCCCCAGGGAGTGGGCAAGCAGGAAGACCTGCGGGTGGCGATCAGGCAGGACGAACCGCGTGATGAAGGCGTCGAGATCGCTGACGTAGTTGTCAAAATCGTCGACGTGCCCGAGCTCGAGGAGCGGCGCCAGGCGCTGGCTGGCGCCCTGCCCGCGCGGATCCATGGCGTAGATCGAATAACCGCGGCTGCCGAGGTCATAGATCAGCTCGGCATACTTGCGGTACGACTCCGAATACCCGGGAACGAGCACGATCGCCGGCGTGTCGGCGCCGCGGTTGAAGGTGCGATACGCCAGAGCAGCGCCGTTCGCGCCGACGAAACTGCCTCCGGTCCCGGTCTCGTAGTAGGGCATGACCAGCGCGGCATAGTCAGCCGCGAAGTTCTGCTCCGATATTGCCATCGCCGGCCCCGGCGACAGGCTCCACGCACAGACCATCGCAGCCACACCCGCCGACGCGACGCGCGATACATGTGATGGTGACGGCGGCATGGTGATTTCGGTGAAGCGTGCGCAATCCCTCACCTATCGCTGGTGCGCCGATGCGCGTCGAAGGGCGTTGATGCACGTCAAGCAACACGTCGCGCCACCTAGGGCTTGAGGCCTCCACCGAAGGGGAAGTTGCCGCGCCGTTTCTCTCCGATCATGCAATCGGTCGCGGCCGACGACGGCGGGTTGATATCGGCGACGCGAACGATGCGCGCGTCGGGCGACAGGTGCGGCCGCGAGGCATCGGCGATCTCGGTCACCAGCTTGCGCCGTGTCGCGTCCTCGAAGTTCAGCGTGCCGGTGACGG
>DASZQY010000101.1:0-2721 GCA_035549395.1 Bauldia sp. | reverse complement strand
CGGCAACAGCACGACCAATCCCCCATCCAACCCGTCGACGGCCGCCCTCACGCTCGACCAGATCGACGCCAACAAGCCATTCGGCGACATGACGATCGACCAGACCAAGACCCCAGCGGATGTTTACGCCGGGCTTTCCGTTGACCAGCGCGTAAATCTTTCGGCGCGTTGCGATCTCATCGCCAAGAACCCGCAACAGTTCGGGACGGTGCCGGCCTGGTGCACGACGTACCTCGACTGGCAGCGGAACAACCATCCCAATAACGACTAAGCGCACGCCCAGGGAGGAAACGGCGGGAGGTTGCTCCCGCCGCTTCCGCATGCCGGGAAAGAACAGAAGCCGGCGGCGCGAACGCCGCGTGGCTGTCTAGCTGCGGCCGCCGATCGCCTGGCGGCGGACGCGGCGCTCGATGATCGTTTGCAGCACCACCGAAACGACGATCACCAGCCCGAAGCAGAGCTGGGTATAGAAGGCGTTGATGCCGGCCGACACGATGCCGGCATTGATCGCACCGATGATGTAGGAGGCGACGAGGGTTCCCACGATCGAGCCCGTGCCGCCAAATACCGACGTTCCCCCGAGGAATACCGAAGCGATCGAATTGAGCAGGAAGCCATCACCGGTCGTCGGCCAGAAATAGTAGCCGACAAACGATGTCATCAGCCCGGCGAAAACGGCCACTACGCCGACCAGCATGAACGAAATGGTTTTCACGCGCACCGCATTCACTCCCATGAGGCGCGCGCTCGTCGGATTGTCGCCGACGAGGAAGACGTGAGCGCCGAAACGGGTGCGGTTCAGCACGATCCAGAGGATGATGGCGACAAGCACGGTCCACAGCGTCTCCACCGGAATGCCCAGCGGATGCGATGTGAACACCGCCGACAGCACCGGATAGTTCTCGGCGGTGAGCGGCACGCCCGTGCCGTTCATCAGAACGAGCTCGACGCCGCGGTACAGGAACTGCGTGCCGATCGTGATGACGAGGGAGGGGATGCTGAGGCGCGAAACCAGGGCGCCGTTGATCCAGCCGCAGAGCGCGCCGGTGGCCAGGCCGGCGATCAGCGCAATCCACTGCGGCCACTCCGCCTTGACCAGGAGACAGAAGACCGCGGTGCCGAGCGCCATGATCGACGGGAACGACAGGTCGATCTCGCCGGTGATGACGACGAAGGTCAACGCCAGCGCGATCAGCGCGAAGAAGGGCGTCGTCTCGGCGAAGGCCTTGTAGATGTCGATGTCGAGAAAAACGCGCGGCGCCAGGGCGACGAAGACCAGCCACATGGCGATCCCGACGCCCATGATGCCGAGCTGCGAACCGTAGCGGCGCAGGAACGACGGCGGCGCAACGCGATTGTCAGCCGGACGGGCGCCGAGTGTCTGGGTGGTCATGACGCGGCCTTCTCCTCCATCGAGCCCGAACGCGCGACGCGATAAAGGCGTGCGATGAGATCGTCCATCGAGATCTCGCTCTTGTTGAATACGCCGGCGACCTTGCCGCGATCGAGCACGTACAGACGGTCGACCACCGGGTAGACGTGGAAGATGTTGTGGTCGATGAAGATCGCCGACTTGCCGACCTTCTTGATGCCCTCGATGAAGTCGAGGGTCTTTTTCGTTTCGCTCAGCGACAGGCCCATGGTCGGCTCGTCGAGGACCACGAGCTCGGCGTCGAAATAAAGCGCGCGGGTGATCGCGACGCCCTGCTTCTCGCCGCCCGACATGGTCATCACGACGTTATCGGGATGCACGGCGGCGGACGTGAAGCCCATGTGCTCGCTCATCAGGCGGGCGGACTCGCTGCGCATCTTCCTGACGTCGAGCAGGCCCCAGCTGGTGCGCGGCTCGCGCCCCATGAACATGTTGCGCCAGATCGGCTGCTTCTCCGAGAGCGCCCGCTCCTGGTAGACGGTCTCGATGCCGAGCGCGCGGGCACGGGCGACCGACCAGTCGTGTATGCGCTCGCCGTGGAAATAGATCTCGCCGCCGGGATCAGGACGGTGATAGCCCATGATCGTCTTGACGAGGGTCGACTTGCCGGCGCCGTTGTCGCCGAGCAGCCCGACGATCTCGCCGGGATAGACCTTGAAGTCGACGCCCGAGAGCGAACGAACTTCGCCGAATGTCTTCGAGACGCCCCTCAGTTCGATGACCGGAACCCGGCCGGCCCCTTCTGCGTCCGCCATTTCCTGTTCTTGTCCCGCAATAATTGGGCGGGGCCTCAGCAGCCCCGCCCGTGATTATCGTCCGTTCCAGCCGACTTAGCGAATCTCTTGCGCAGCCAGCGGAGCGACGGCGGCGACGTTCGTCTTGTCGACGAAAGCGCCGGCTGTGTTGATGTCGAGACCGGAGAAGCCGTACTTCTTGGTCAGGCAGATGTTGAGGATCGGGATATAGCCCTGCAGGAACGGCTGCTGGTCGATGACCAGGTTCTGGTAGCCGTCCTGAATCGACTGGGCCGTGTTCGGCGACATGTCGAAGCCGGCGAAGTAGACCTGCCCGGGCTGCAGCGAGGCCGCCTTGGCGTAGACGCCGACGTTCGACGTCAGGCCGCCGTGATCGGTGACCACAATCTTGATGTCGGGATTGGCCTTCATCACGCCGACGAAGGTCGCGGTGCCGGCGTTCGGATCGGCGTTGGTCGCCGAGTCGATTTCCTGGTAGATGACGTTGGCGCCGGCCTTGGTGAAGGCGTCGATGACGCCCACGGTGCGCTGGCC
>DASZQY010000100.1:0-3061 GCA_035549395.1 Bauldia sp. | reverse complement strand
CGGGAGGTGCCTCAACCCGCCGGCCGGCACTATGACCGGCTCCCCTCGTCGATGATTCCGAGGGCAAGGGGGCGTGGGCCACGGCGCCCTGACCGTCCAGGGTCAGGGGGCTTGCAGCGGGATAACGTCCCAATGGGGACTTCTGCCCGCCCACGAGTCCGGTGCGGGGTGAGGTTGCCCAAAGCCGCCACGGCGGGCGCTCGGTGAGAGCGCCCCACTTCGGACTACCCGACTGGCACTCTTGCGAGCGCCCGCCACCCCTTCGGCTGAAGTCAGCCGGAGGTTCGAGACAGGGGGACGAGGATGGAAGGAGACGATGACCCGGGCGCGATCGCGTCGCGGGAACGGGAGGTCGTGCGTCCATGCCAACCCCGTCAGTCGGCTCCGGAGTCGGGGCGACGGTTAAGTGGAAAGGCTCGCGCAACCGTTCCCAACCCCGTCATTCCGGCGAAGGCCGGAATCCAGGATCATTCGCAGAGCCCTCATCCATGAAGTGCCACCACCAGCCCCATATGCGGGCGCACTTCATCTGGACCCCGGCCTTCGCCGGGGTGACGGTCGCGGATCGGGCCGGCGCTTCGAGCTTCGTCATTCCGGCCCCGGGGTCCGGCCGCTGGCCGGCCCGAGCGTAAACTCCAGCCGGAATCCAGAACATTCGCGACGCTCATCCCCTACCCGCTCATTCCCTCGAAAGCGGGAATCCAGCCGACGGTTCAGCAGGAGTGGACAAGAAATGGAGCGACTATCCGGACACTTCGCGGCCTACGCGCACCGATGCTTGGATCCCTGCTTTCGCAGGGGTGAACGGAACTGGAAAGCACGGCGGATCACGCCTTCGGCTGCCCGCCTACGACGCCGCGATGGACCCCGGCTCCGGCGACCCAATAGTCACCCGGCGGATACCAGCGTCCCGCAATGTGCCGTCTTCCCGTCGGCGCGGGATGCGTTAGGTGATCTCCGCACCTGTCTTCTCCACGATAACGAAGGGAACGCGGACGTGAGCAAATTTTCGGGCGCCACCATCGGGGTCACCGGCGCAAGCGGCAACCTCGGCCGCCATGTCGTGCAGCATCTCCAGGCATCGGGCGCCAAGCGCATCGTCGCCATCAGCCGCAGCCCCGACAAGCTGCACGACCTCGCCAGCCCCAACGTCGAGTTTCGCAGCGGCTCGTTCGACGAGCCTGCCGGCCTCGCCGCCGCCTTCGCCGGCATCGAGCGCCTGCTCATCATCTCCACCGCCGATGTTCTTGGGCGCATGCGGCAGCAGATCAACGCCGCGGAGGCTGCCGTCAAAGCCGGGGTCAAGCACATCGCCTACACCAGCATCGTCAGCCCCTACCCCGACACCGATCATGCCGCGGCAATCCCGAACTCGCATTACTGGACCGAGACGACGATCGCCGCGAGCGGCGTCGATTTCTCGCTGCTGCGCAACAATCTCTACACCGACTTCCTCATCCCCGCCGCGCAGCACGCGATCGCGACCGGCGCGCTCTATCATGCCACCGGCAACGGCCGCCGCGCCTTCGTGACGCGCGAGGATTGCGCCGCCGCGGCTGCCGCGGCGCTCCTCAATGCCGAGGGCAAGCACGTCTACGACATCGGCGGGCAGGACGCGCTCAGCGCGGAGGACCTCGCTGCGCTGCTCACCACGATCTCCGGCCGCGCGGTGAATGCCGTGAACGTCTCGCCGGAGGCCCTGCGGAGCGGTCTCACGCAGGCCGGCGTGCCCGAGGTGATGGCCGGCGCCCTCACCCGCTTCGACGTCGATGCGAGCAAGGGCTACCTCGGCATCGTCTCCGGCGATTTCGACCGGCTCGTCCGCCGCAAGCCGCGCTCGGTCGCGGATTTCCTCACCGTCCACAAGGCGGCGATCGTCAAATAGCGGGCGCGGCTAATACGGCGGTTCCTCGAAGCGGGGCTGGCCGTCGACGTTGAGGCGCTTCAGCGCCGCGCGTCCGTCGCCGGCCACCGCAATGTCGACGCTGATCTTCTGGTCGTTGCGCAGCATCTCGAGTTCGCGGCCCGTGCCTTCCGGCACGAAAAATTTCTCGAGGTTGTAATCGACGCGATAATTCCGGCATGAGGTGGCGCCGCTGCTGCATGTCGTCACCTCGGTCGCGTCGCTCACGGTGCCCTTGAGAAACGTTCCGCCTGCCGGCGGCTTGTGCGCCATCGCCGTCGGCCTGCCGTCCGCCGCCAGCGAGACGTATGCCGTGTCGCCGAGATTGAACGCGCCGTCATTGGGGACGATGTCGCTCTTCATCAGCGAGGCGGCATAGTTGAGCACGACGTAATCGCCGCGGAAGAGATCGTGCGGATCGACCGGGATGACCGCGAGCCTGACCTCCTTGCCGTGCTCGAGCAGCAATGCGCGGTCGGCCACGATCCAGCCGAGCAGCGCCGCCTGAAGCACAAAGGCAATCACGACACCGAAGGTATAGGACGGCAGTTTCATGGCTCCGCGGTCCCCGACGCGCCGTTCACCGGCGCCGCCCGCGCCTTCTGGTCGGCGATGATCGCCGCTGCTGCGCTTCTCCGCGCAAGCAGCCGGTCGATGCGGAAGAGCACAAAGGCCATCGCGATGAACAGCACGCCGCCGATCAGGAAGGCGAGCGCGGTATCGATCCGCGTGCCGATGGTGAAGATGTAAATGTACGCGACCTCGAGCCCGAACGCGACGAGCCCGATCGCCTTGCCGATGGGGTGGCGACCCGATTGCCCGAGCGCCACTGCCCACAGCGCCGCGATCACGACGAGCGCACCGCCGGCCGCGTCCTGCCAAGGCTCCGTCGCGGGCAGCGCGACGGCAAACGCCACGGCGCCGAGCGTCAGCACCGCGACCGCCGCGACGTCGAGCAGCGTGATCTCGCCGCGCAGCCGCGCGAGTGCTGCGGCGACGATCGCAACGGCTGCCGTCGCGAGTGCCGCAAGGATGCTGAGCTCGGAGGGGTTGGCGCGCGCGTCCGCGACCTGCATGATGCCGAACACGACCAGGATGGCGAAGAGTCCCGGCCACAGCATCGCCTCGCCAAGCGCACCCGCGCGCCCCTTGAGGCTT
>DASZQY010000099.1:0-7857 GCA_035549395.1 Bauldia sp. | reverse complement strand
GCAGCCACGCCGGTGAACCGACAGCCGTGGAAAAAGTGGTGCGGACCTACTGGAGGTTCCGGTCGTCGACCGTGAACTCGAGGTCCCGAATCCGCTTGGGCAGCGTCTTGGCGAGCTCGGCCACCGGCTCCTCGCCGTACGTCGCGATCAGGTCCTGGAGCGCGGTAAACAGGGCGGCATGGGCGAGGATCTCCGAATCGACTCCCTCGGCCATCGCCTCGTCCCAGGCCTCGCTGAGGTAGGCCAGAGCAACGCGCTTCTTCTCGGCAATGCTGATCTCGTCAGCGGCCGCCATCTCATCCGCAATGGTCATTGTCTTTGTGTCCTTGCAGGGCGAGCGGCGCCGACAGGGTTAACGGCATCCAAAGTAGCATGCGGAAAGCCGCGCCGTGAGGCCGTCGTGAAGAAAAGGTTAACGCCCTGTTAAGAAAACCGCGCTATCGCGGCAACCTTCTGTTAACCATCAGCGTCCGTAGCGCGCGGTTATGTCCTGCGCGATCTTGGCGCCTTCCGTCAGGTAGCGCTGGCTGGCTTCGCTGGCCGCCGGCGTGCACGAGAGGTAGACCGACTTGTAGGCGGCGTAGCCGCGGTTGAAGCGGTCGATCATGCGGGCGCGGTCTTCGTCGTTCTCGGTATCGACGAGCTGCTGCATCTGGTCCCGCCACACGGTGTCGTCCTGTCCGCTGCAGAGCTGCGCCAGGTAATGCACCGCGCCCATGATCTCGGCCAGGCGCAACAGCTGATCCTCGTATCCCGGGGCCGCCGGGGCAGTGGGGGCAGGCGCCGGCGGTGCCGCCGGCTGGGTGGCGGCGGTGGTTGCAGCCGCGGCTGCCCCGGAAAGTCCGGTGCCGAGCGCCAGAGCCAACGCCAGCCTACGCATGCACTGCCTCCGCCAGGTGGCGATGGATGAGGGCGCGGGTGTCCGCATTCATCGGGAGGGCGTCGATCTCGGTGGGCAGGAACCAGCCCGCGGCTGCGGCGTCACTCCCAGCCTGCGCTTGGCCCCGGCCGCGCGCGGCGAACACGATCAGCACATAGTGGGTCTCGCCGGCGATGACTTCCGCGACGTCGATCTGGCGAATAGCGGTCACGTCGATCCCGGTCTCCTCGCGCACTTCGCGTGCCGCTGCTTCGGCCAGCCTCTCGCCATGTTCGACGTGGCCGCCGGGCAGGCTCCACGTATCGCGGAAGGGCGCCTTGCCACGCCGCACGAGCAGCACGCGCGTGCCGTCGCGCACGAGGGTACTCACGCCAAGCTTCGGACGGTTCGCGGTCATCGCGCGCGACCGTATCTGCTAACTTCGCGCGGCAGAAGGGGCGGCGGATGCGCTTGGCGGCGGCAGATTGGCGAGTGGGCGATGGCTGAGGGAAGTCTTCTCGCCATCGCCATCCAGGGTGCGCTCCTGTCGATTGGCATCATCTGTGCGATCGGCCCGCAGAATGCGTTCGTGCTGAGGCAGGGGCTGCAGAAGCGGCACGTCTTCGCGGTGGCAACGGTCTGCGCCCTGTCCGACATCGTGCTGATCGCCGGCGGTGTCGCGGGGCTTGGTGCAATTGTGCAGGCCCGGCCGGTGCTGCTGACGGCGATCGCCATAGTCGGCGCCCTGTTCCTGTTCGCATACGGCGCTCTCGCCCTGCGCCGCGCCTTCCACAACGAAAGCCTGAAGCCCGCCAATGCGGACGGAGGTGGACTCGGCGCGGCGGTCGGCACCTGCCTGGCGCTCACCTTCCTGAACCCGCACGTCTATCTCGATACGGTCGTGCTCATCGGCGGCCTGTCCGCGCGGCATCCGGGGAACGGCGCCGTGGCATTTGGCGTCGGCGCCGCGTTTTCCTCGACGGCGTGGTTCTACAGCCTGGCCTATGGCGCACGCCTGCTCGCGCCGCTCTTCGCCCGGCCCACGGCCTGGCGCGTGCTCGATCTGGTCGTGACCGCCCTGATGTGGGGGATCGCGCTCAGCCTTGCGATCGAAGCGATTCGCGGAGGCTGATGAGAATCACGCCGCCGCTGCGGCGACGTCGGAGCGCGGTGCTTCCGCGGCAGGGGCACACGGTTCGATGGCCGGCTTGATAGCGGCTGCAAGCTCCGGGATCGCTATGGCGCCGTAGCGGGCAACCAGCGATTCCTGCTGTTCCAGCTTGGCCTTCGACTGGAAAGGCCGGCGGTCGATCGGACTGAAGTGGCGAGTCACGAGTGGCTCTCTTGTGTTGCCCGGCCGGCCCCGCGCCGGCCTTTTCGCGGGCCGCGCTGTTTCACGGCGAATTGGGGCGGAAGAGTGGTTAAACCTTAGGCATTACCAATCTCCTACACCGGTGTGGCGCGCCAGCAACGCTACCCGGCGGCCATCTGGCGGCGCGGTTCTGCATCTGCCATCGTCGCGATTCGGAGGGGGGACTGTGATCATCAGCCGGCCGCGTCGATGAGGAAAACACCGCCTGCTGATCGCAGGTCGCGGGCAGCCGGCTGGAGTTCCTATCTCGCGGCCCTTTCGCTGCCTGTTCTCATCATCGCCTCGGTCGGCCATCGCGCCGGCATGCTGGAGGCTGTGCCAACCTTCACGGTCATCGCCATCGGCTTCCTCTGTGCCGCGTTGGCCGCGCTCGCTGCAGTGGCGGCGTTCGTTTCGATCTGGCGGTCGGGGGCAACGGGTCTTGGCGCGGCGCTGCGCGGCTTCATCGTCGGGCTGGCGGTGTTGGCGCTGCCAGCCTATGGGGGGTGGAAAGTCGTGACCGAGCCGCGGCTCAACGATATTTCGACAGACCTCGCCAATCCGCCGCCGCTGGATCGCGCCGCACTCGATCGTGCCGCCAGCGATGCTCCGATCGTCGCGCCGACGGCGGTAGACGCGAACCTTCAGCATCAGGCATATCCGGACATCGTGCCGCGTCACTATCCGGTCTCTACCGAGCGGGTGTTTACCGAGGCAAAAGCGATCGTCGATAAACGCGGCTGGCGCGTGCTGCTGGCCAAGGAGCCCGACGAGAAGGATCCCGGCGGGCTGATAGAGGCGGTGGCGCAGACGCTGGTCTTCGGCTTCCGCCAGGATGTCGCGATCCGCATGGTCGAGGACGGAGACGGTACGCGGGTCGACATGCGCTCGGCGGCGCGGACCGCGGCCCATGACCTCGGTTCGGATGCCCAGCGCGTGCGATCGTTCTTCGACGATCTCGATAGCGCCCTCGAAGGCGTCAGCGGCAGCGGGCAGGGCGATTCGGGCTAGGAATTGGTCGGAGTGGCAGGATTCGAACCTGCGACCCCCTGCTCCCGAAGCAGGTGCGCTACCAGGCTGCGCTACACTCCGCCCGATCGGAGGGCGTCTTATAGCCATGCGCCTCCCACCCGGCAAGCCAGGCCGAGGGCCGTGTTTGCCGCAATCGCGCCGACGCGATAAGAGGGCCGCTGCCGGTGCGCGTCACGCTGCGTCGATCCGCCGGTCGCGTATTGGGGCGTAGCCAAGTGGTAAGGCAGCGGATTTTGATTCCGCCATTCCCAGGTTCGAATCCTGGCGCCCCAGCCAATCTGATTTTGCGCGAGTTGCCAAAGGCTTAGCCGGATGGCGCCGGATCACTCCGGCTGCCGGAAGCGGCGGAGCGACGGCTCGTTCCAGACGTACCCGACTCCCGGCCGCGACGACGGGACCAGCCGTCCCTCATCCCACTCCAGGTCTTCGTCGAGCAACCGGTCGATGGCGTCGACGCCGGTTTCCGGCAGCATGTATTCGACGGCAGTGCCGGGGACAGCCGCGGCAAGGTGTGCGTGCAGATGATGAAAGACGTGGCAGGAGACGGGGAGGCCGCGCCCGGTGGCCATGGCTGCGATACGCAGGAAGCCAGTCACGCCGCCGCAGGCGGTGGCATCAAGGCGGACCACGCCGATACGGCCGAAATCGATGAGGTTCCGGAAGTGGGCGAGGCCTGCCTGCTCGTCGCCGACGCCAACCGGGTAGGGCAGGCGCTGCGCCAGAGCCGCCAGTTCTTGGAGTTCGTCGAAGCCATACGGATCTTCGAGCCAGCCCATGCCCAATTCGGCCCATGTGCTCGCGATCGCGGCCAGCTCGCGTGTGGGCGGCGCCGCGTTGTAGAGGTCGATGATCAGCGGCACCCCCGCCGGCAGTGCGGCTCGGCAGAGCCTCAGCCGCTCGGTGTCGCGCGCCAGGTGGCCCGAGCCGGTGACCTTGACCCCCGACGCGCGATACTCCGCCATCCGAGTCATCAGCGCGGCCAGTGTGGCGGGTGTTTCGTTCGCCACCGGATAGCAGCCGGCTAGCGTCGTTTTCACTGGCGCAGGCGAGGCACCGAGATAGCGCGAGAGCGGCACGCCCGCGCGCATGGCCATCAGGTCATGGACCGCGCAATCGGCCAGACTGAGCGCCCGCCAGAAGATGCCGTGCGAGCCCTGCATGGCGTTGCGGCTGACGGTGGCGTCGTAGAGATCGGGATAGGTCGCGAGATCGTGCGTCTGCCATGAAGGTGCGATCATCTGCCGGATGACGGCGTGCACCGGTGCGCCGCGGCTGTAGCCGATAGCGCGGCCGACACGACCGTCTTCATCCACGGCTTCCGCAATGACGTAGTCGCGCGCGGTGATCGTCTGGTTGGCGAGCGGCAGCGGCCGTTCGAGCGGAACGTGCAGCGCATAGGCCGAAAGCCCGGCCAGCCGGCCGTTCACAGGAACAGGTCGGCCGTCCACGCGCCGTCGACCTTGAGCGTCTGCCCTGTGATGTAGCTGGCGTGCGGACTGGCGAGGAACAGCATCGCCGCCACAAGCTCCGGCGGTTCGCCCATGCGGCCGCTCGGCGAACGGCGCAGATAAACCTCGGGGCTGGCAGAGCCATCGGCGAAGGAGGTGCGCGCGAGGTCGGTCATGAACACGGCAGGCGCGATTGCATTCACCCGCACCCCGCGATGCGCCCATTCGCCCGCCAGGACTTCGGTGAGCCGGATGACACCGGCCTTGGCCGAGGCGTAGGAGGCCCGGCCGGATTGGGCGACGAGCCCGTTGACCGAAGCGATGTTGATGATCGTGCCGCCGCCTGCGACGAGCATGTGCCGCCCTGCCGCCTGCGCGCCGTAGAAGGTGCCGGACAGCATGATGTCGACCGGCATCGCCCAGGCGTCGGCCGTCAGGGTTTCCGACCGGCCGTGCCGCGCGATGCCGGCGTTGTTGATCCAGATGTCGAGGCGCCCAGCCATGTCGACGGCAAGGGCAACAGCGGCGGCAGCGTCCTCGGGACGGCGCACGTCGAGCCGCGCGAAGCGCGCCTTTCCTCCCTCACTACGGATGGATGCGGCCGCACCTTCGCCAGCATCCGCGTTGACGTCGCCAAGCACGACCGTAGCTCCGAGGCTGGCGAGCGCGCGGGCAAAGGAGAGCCCAAAGCCCCTCGCGCCGCCGGTGATGACCGCGGCCTTGCCCGTGAAGTCGTAGTCGAAGGGATAGTCGCTCATGAGGCCACCGCGTGGAGGCGGCCCCACGTGCTCCAGCCGCCGTCGACGGCGAGCACCTGACCCGAGACATACGTGGAGCCGGGATGGGCAAGGTAGAGCAGGGCGTCGGTGAGGGCGGCCTCCGGCATCGTCAGGCCAAGCGGAATCCGCGATACAATTTCCTGCTCGGCACGGCCAGCCGTCGCCGCTATCGCGCGGGCCTCGCCGGCGTCGACGCCGGGCACCAGTGCATTGACCCGCACCTCGCTCGCGGCGAACGCGAGGGCGAAGTTCTGGACGAGGTTATGGATGGCGGCGAATGCCGCTCCCGCTGACGCCGCCCCACGCCATCCGCCGAGACCGCTGAGCCCGGTGACATGAACGATCGCCCCGCCGCGTCGCGCCGCCATCACATTCGTAGCGGCCGTCGTCCATGACAGCACGGGCTCGACGGCAAGAGCGAAGGCGGTGCGAAGATCGGCGGCGGTTGGTGCCTCGACCGCCGTCAGCACAGGAGGACAGGTCACCACGATGTCGATGGGTCGCCCTTCGCCTTCGAGAGCAGAGACAGCATCAGTGACGGCATCTTCGCTCATGTCACACGGCAGCGCCCGAACGCCGGAAGGCAAGTCGCGGATGCCATCGACATTGCGATCGGCGGCGATCACCTCTGCGCCGGTGGCGGCCAAGCGCCGGACGACCGCGGGCCCATAGCGGCCGCTGGCACCGGCAACCACCGCACGGCGGCCGCTCAGCGAGGCCAACTAAGCCTCCAGGCGCGGGTAGTGCAGCGGCATGCCGCGCACGCCGAGATTCGCCGACATCAGGCTGTAGCCTCCCAGGCTGGCGACCAGTAACCGGTCGAGGTCCGGACCGGCGAAGGCGAGGTTGGTCGGTGCATTCAGGCTCATGCGTGTCCAGTCGTCGAAGAGAACTTCGGGCTTGCCGCCGGAGGGGATGCGATAGATGCGATCGGGGGCGTAGCAGGCGACGTAAAGCGTGCCCTGGTTGTCGAAGGCGATGCCGTCGGGCACCGTGCCCGGAAGCTCCGCCACCACGTCATAGGCGCCGGCGCCGCCGTCTGGCGTGATGGCGATGCGTGAGATCAGCGGCGGCGTCGACTCCACGACGTAGAGAAAGCGGCCATCGGCGCTGAGTGCGAGGCCGTTCGTGAACCCGGCCGCCTGCCGCGACCAGACGGTGGCGTGGCCTTTCGTGTCGATGCGCTGGATATGCCCGTTATGCGCCGTCCACCCGCCGGAGTTGGAGACGTAGAGATTCCCCGCGGCGTCGAACACCGGGAAGTTGGGCACGGTCAGCGGTTCTTCCGCTGCGCCCCGACTATACGTGTCCGCCCCGCCGTCCGGCCGGATGCGCACCACGGCCTTCACCCCCATATCGCAGACGTACAGGTTGTTTTCAGCGTCTGCCGCGATCCCCAGACCATAGCCGCCGGACGATCCGACCTGCGTCCGGCTGCCGTCCGCCAGCCCGATTCGGTAGACCTGTCCTGCCTCGCCGGTCGCGTAGACGTTGCCGTCCGGCGCCCATGCGACGCCCTCCGGATGGTCGAGTCCGGACGCTAGTGCGGAGAGTCGGCTGAGCGGCTCGGCCATCATTTGCCCTCCGCCGCCTTGTAGTCGCGCATCAGCGCCTCGTCCGGCGGGAAGCGGAACGCACGCGCGGTGGCGCCGCCGTCCACCGCGATCACCTGGCCGGAAACGAACGACGCGTCTTCCGACAGCAGGAAGGCGACGACCGACGCGACCTCCGGCGGCTCGCCCGGCCGCTCCAGCGCGTGCAGGACCGCGAAATCAGCCAGTGTCTGCTTGGGATCGGGGGAGTCGGCCACGACCTTCTTGAACAGCGGCGTCATGATCGCGCCGGGCGCGATGGCGTTGGCGCGGATGCCGAATGGTCCGTACTCTACTGCAGTGTAGCGGGTCAGCGCGTCGATGCCGCCCTTGGCGGTGTCGTACGCGGCCCAGCCGGGAAAGGCGGCCGTGCTGTGGATCGACGACGTGTTCACGATGGCGCCGCCGGAATGCTGCTTCAGAAAGCGTTGCACCGCGACCGAGCTGCCCCAGAACATGCCCATCAGGTTGACGCTGAACAAGCGCTGGACCTCGTCCGGCTTCGGATCATGGAGCGTGCCGCCGATGGCGAGGCCGGCGTTGTTGCACCAGCCCATCAGCGGCGCCTTGGCCTGCGCGGTGTCAGCGGCCTTTTCCAGCACCGAGCGGTCGGCGACGTCGCCAATAATGACCGTGCCATTGGCGCCGGCGTCCTTCGTGGCCTTCTCGGCGAGTTCCTTGTTGAAGTCGACACCGACGACGTACCAGCCGTCGGCCAGCAGGCGGTCGAAGATGGCGCGGCCGATGCCCGTGCCGGCACCGGTAACGACGACGCTCTTGTTTTTGCTCATGATTT
>DASZQY010000098.1:0-1541 GCA_035549395.1 Bauldia sp. | reverse complement strand
GTCGAGATCGAGCGCGAGGGAGAACGCGGCCAACTGGTGCGGGTGATCGCACGCAGCCCGGAGCGCGTGGCGCCGGCGTGCCCCAATTTCGGCGCATGCGGTATTTGCGCGCTTGAGCACATGGCGGCGCCGGCTTACCTGGCCTGGAAGCGCGAACAGGTGGTAGCCGCATTGGCGCAACGCGGCATCGATGCTCCGGTGGCACCGACCGTGCCGATTGGTCCGGCGACACGCCGCCGGGCAATCCTGTCAGCGGTGCGCACCGCGAAGGGTTTGGTGCTGGGCTTTCACGCCCGCGCGTCCGACACGATCGTCAACATCGAAACGTGCACGGTGCTGGTCCCGGCAATCGTGAGCCGGCTGCCGCTCATTCGCGAGACGGCGGCGATCGTGCTGCCGCCCTACAAACCGGCGCGTGTAACGGTGCTCGCGGCCGACAACGGGCTGGACATTGCCATCGCCGGCGGCGGCAAGCCAGGCCCGCGCGCCCTGGAGCGGCTGTCGCGGCTTGCGGTGGACGGGACCATCGCGCGCCTGACGGTCGAGGGCGTCGAAGTCTTCCGCAATCGGCAACCGGAACTGGTTGCCGGCCCCGCGGTGCTGTTGCCGGTGGCAGGCGGGTTTACGCAAGCGGCGAAGTCCGCCGAAGACGCGATGGCCGCCGCAGTGCTGGCGCATGTCGGCGATGCCGCGCCCGTTGCCGATCTGTTCGCCGGAATCGGCACTTTCACCTTTCGCCTGGCGGCTCACGGCGCGGTCACCGCCGTCGAGGGCGACGCGGTCTCGGTCGCGGCGATCGACGCGGCCGCGCGGCGCGCCAGGGGTGTGAAGCGTGTCACGGCGAAGCGGCGCGACCTCTTCCAGAACCCGCTGGCTCCTCAGGAGCTCAACCAATTCCGCGCGGTCGTCTTCGATCCGCCGGCTGCCGGCGCGAAGGCCCAGGCCGAAATGCTGGCCCGCTCCAGGGTGCCGAAGGTTGTGGCGATCTCCTGCAACCCGGCCACGCTGGCGCGCGATGCCCGGATACTGATCGACGGCGGCTACCGGCTGACGCAGGTGCTGCCGGTGGATCAGTTCCTTTTTTCGGCGGAAATCGAAGCTGTGGCTAGCTTCACGCGATAGCCAGCGAAGAGTCGCGAAGTCTGCCGCGATATGCCAGTGTCCGCGGCCATGAGGGAGCGGCTCAGCCACATCGTGTGGCCAACCATCGGCCTTGCGGTGGCGGCGTTCTGCATCTGGGCGCTGGTGCGTGAGCTGCGCAGTCTCTCGCTTGCCGACGTGGCGGCGAGTCTTGGCCGCGTGCCGCCACTTCACTGGGTTGGCGCGATCGCCGGCGTCGCCCTCGCCTATACGGCGCTCGCCGCCTACGACCGTATCGCCCTGCAGCAGATCGGCCGCCGCCTCTCGTGGCCGTTCATTGCGCTGGCGTCGTTCGTTTCTTATGCGCTCTCGCACAACATCGGCGCCGCGCTGTTCTCCGGCGGCGTCGTCCGCTACCGCATCTACTCGACCAAGGGACTGTCTCTCGGCGAGGTAGCCGT